>CATYEN010000008.1 GCA_958405565.1 uncultured Collinsella sp.
ATGCAGCAGGGGCTCTCAATGTTTTTATGTCCTGCTCATATCGTCTCTGCCGGCATTCGGGGACACTCCTTGCGGATTTGCGAGCAGTTTGCTCGTTTGTCGACGTGCGGGTGTTCATTTGTCGACTTCTTGGGCTGTGGTCACCTGTTGTTTCTGTGGTGGCTGCGGGCATCTGGCTCAAAAGGGCGTGTTGGCCGTCGATATTTACCTGCGGTTTTGTTGCGGCGCGCATTTTCGGTCAAGCTTTTCGTCAAGTGTTTGGTCAGCATCTGGTTTGCAGCCGGAGGCCTATTTTGCCCGCGCTGGTCGTGGCTGCCCACCCTCCTCGTAAGCTCAAATTGAGGTCCATCAGTTTGAGGAGGATGCCATGACTGACCACGCTTTTGACCGAGCAGAGCTGGCTGAAGCCGTCGGCAACGATATTGCCGACATGGCTCACTTTTGGATGCTGCGGAAGTTTCAATTCCTGGAGCCGGCGCGCGAACAGTTCGAGATCATTGTCGACCCGTGGCTCAGCTATTGCACTGAGCCTTCGCAAAACGAAATCATGGCCTACAACATGGCGTTTACCGATTGGCTGCTGTTTGAGCGCCCCTATCGCCATGGCAAAACGCTGCTCAAGCTATATGTTGACGAGCCGCCGGCATCGCTTTCGCCTGCCTCGCTCAAGCGGCTCGAGCAGGTACGCGACACGCAGTATTTCTCGCGCTTTGGCATTTTGGACAAGAACCCTGCGTCCGGCATGGTCGTGCTGAAGGACACGCGCACCGACCGTCGCTTTGATGTCTACGACCCGCATATCGTGCAAAAGGAGCATTGGAGCGACGGCGCGATTGCGGTGCGCCTCGCCTGCGTCGACGATGTCTGGCTGGCGGCGGGACAGCTCTATCTGTATGACATCGCGCGCCTGAACGACACGGCGGTCGACGGGCCGGGTGCGGTGCATCCGGAGGACCTGCAGGATGGCTTTGACACCTCGTGCATCAGCTTCTTCTTGCGGCTGGTCCGCGACATCATGGGTGCCCAGGGGCGGTACGTAAGGTCGCTCAACATCTACGAGCAGGAGTGGGAGTAGGGGGTGTGACTGGTGTCGCCTTACTGCCCTGACTTTGTCTCAATCTGTAACGTTTAGGGACAAAAAACCGGTCTACCTGTTACAGATCGAGACGAACGCTTGGGCGCCGCTGGTTTGTCTAAATCTGTAACGTTTGGGGGGCTGGAGAACGTCTAACTGTTACAGAACGAGACGTTTGGCACCTGGTTGGGGGAATGTCTCAATCTGTAACATCTACAGACCCAAATTCGACCTACCTGTTACAGATTGAGACGGAAGGTTGGCGGCTGCCGAAAGATCTTGTTCTGTAACAACTAGAGGCTCAAAGACTGTCTTCCTGTTACAGATCAAGACATTTGTCAGCGGAGGCAACGGTGACGATGGTCCATTTGTCTGACGTGGTGGTGATGAAAGTGCCTAATACCGTTCTCAAACACAAACATGCGACTCGCAACACGTTGGCGCGGAATAGGATGCTCGCGCGGCTCACGGAGACGGCCAAGCAAGGTGCGCTGCTCGCAACGCATGGCAATACCGAGCTCATGTGGCTGCGACGCCATGTTGGAACCGACGATATCGCGGAGCCCGAGCCGTGCCTGTTCTGTTTTCAGCATGATTGGGATGCGCTGACGCCGACGGAGCGAGCGCTGCGGGCCATCAAAGGGCTTGCGGAGTTTCATCCCGATTGGGCGTTTTGGGGCTATGACGCGGCACTTTTGTGGGGTCTGGAGGTGCCGAATGATCTGCTTGGGCCACGATATCTTGTTAAGACAGGTTGCTCGGTGCCGCTGAGTGCAGGATGTCGGCTGTTGCGTCCGCAGGCGGCGGGCGCACTTGAACAAGTCGACGGCGTGCGGGTGACGTCGTTTTGGCGCACGGTGGAGGATTGCCTACTGCGTGCGCCGTTCTCCTACGGGTTGGCGATTGCCGATTCTGCACTGCGGGCGAAAGGCGTATCACGTGGGGATTTGTGCGAGCGCCTCCGCGCCGATTGCGAGGGCAGGCGAGGGTATCGCAGGGCACAGGTGATTGCGTCGTATGCGGACGGGCTGTCTGAAAACGGCGGCGAGTCTCGGTTCCGAGCATTCTTTATTGCGTACGGCTTTCCGGTTCCGGAGCTGCAGGTGGAGTTTCGCGACCCGCTCGATCCGAGCCAGGTGTTTCGCGTCGACTATTTTTGGCGGCTCGAGGACGGGACGTGTGTCATCGGCGAGCTCGACGGAAAGGGGAAGTACACCTTGCAGAGCGGCGAGGGTCGGGAGTCGGTTGACCCATTCGTGGCAGAGCGTCAGCGGGAATCTCATCTGACAATGCTCGGGCATAAGGTGCTTCGGTTTACGTTTAACGAACTCAAAGGCCCGGGGAAGCTAGTCGAGAAAATGAGGCTGGCGGGTATTCCTCGGCAGGTTGAATTGGCTGAGGAGTGGAGATGCCAGTGGTATGGGCGCTGAGAGGTTTTGTCTCGATCTGTAACGTTTAGAGGCTGTTTGAGCTCGTAATTGTTACAGATCGAGACAAGCCGGTGAAACGTCGACCGAATGTCTCGATCTGTAACATCAAGGGGCCTAATAACCCTGTACCTGTTACAGATCGAGACATTTCCCTGGTGTCGCTGGGGTGGGACTGCAACGTGTTCCGTCTCCCCACATCCCCTCTTCCTTCCGTTAACCGATATGCTCGACTTTAGGTCGCTGCATTAGGTGATAATGGACAAATGTTCAAGTTAATCGTGAGGGAGGAGCTCGATATGGCGTCTGCCGATCGTTCCACGTTGTTTATCAATGCGACCATTCTGGATGGTTCGGAGCATATGGAGCCGCAACCCGATATGGCCGTGACTGTTGAGTGCGGCGTCATCACCTGGATGGGGCCGAGTGCTGTGGCGCAGGCGCCCGCGGGTGCCGAGGTTATCGACCTGGGTGGTGCGTATCTCATGCCCGGTCTCATCAATATGCACGTGCACCTGTGCGGCTCGGGCAAGCCTGTCTCGGCCGGCGATGCGGGAGCGCTGATGAAGAAACTCGATAATCCCGTGGGGCGCGCCATCGTGCGCCGCATCCTCAAGGGCAGTGCCCAGCAGCAGCTGGCAAGCGGCGTGACCACGGTGCGCGGCGCGGGCGACCCGCTGTTTGCCGACATTGCCGTGCGCGACGCTATCGACGCCGGCAAGTATCAGGGTCCGCGCCTGGTGGCGCCGGGAACGGGCGTCACGGTGCCGGGCGGCCATGGCGCGGGCTTGTTCGCCCAGGTGGCCAACAGCCCCGTCGAGGCAGCCGAGCAGGTGAGAGACCTGTATGCGCGCGGCGCCGACGTCATTAAGCTGTTCGTAACGGGCGGTGTGTTCGATGCGACCGAGGTGGGCGAGCCGGGCGTGCTGCGTATGCCGGTGGAGGTTGCCGCGGCGGCGTGCAAGGCGGCGCACGAGGTGGGCCTGCCGGTTATGGCTCATGTCGAGAGCACCGAGGGCGTGAAGGCCGCGCTTGAGGCCGGGGTCGACACGATCGAGCACGGTGCCCCGATGACGCCCGAGATCCTGGAGCTGTACCGTGGCGCCGCGGGCACGCAGCTCGAGGGACGTGCGCCCAGCGTTACCTGCACTATCAGCCCGGCGCTGCCGTTTGTGTTGCTCGATCCGGAGAAGACCCATTCGACTGACACGCAAAAGAAGAACGGCGACATCGTGTGCTCGGGCATTATCGAGAGTGCTCGTGCGGCGCTGGAAGCTGGCGTTAAGGTGGGCCTTGGCACAGATTCGAGCTGCCCGTTCGTGACGCAGTACGACATGTGGCGTGAGGTGGCCTATTTTGCCAAGTACGTGGGCGTGAGCAACGCCTTTGCGCTGCATACGGCCACGCAGGTCAATGCCGAGCTCCTGGGGCTGGGCGGCGAGACCGGTACGATCGAGTGCGGCAAGGCCGCCGATATCCTGGCGACGCGCAAGAATCCGCTCGATGACCTGTGCGCTCTGCGTGAGCCGATACATGTGATGTGTCGCGGTGATCTGGTACGCAAGCTCAAGGTGAAGCGTATTCCCGAGGTGGACGCCGAGCTCGACGCGATTATGGCCATGCCTGCCGAAGCGCTGGCTGAGGAGCTGGCCCGCGACGGTGTGGCGTAGATGTGACAAAGGTGCAGCTCCGTTGCCGCATACAAAAAGCCGAGGTCTCAACACGAGGCCTCGGCTTTTTTATCGAACAAATACTTAAGATTTGGGACAAGCAAACCTGATTAATTTGTCCCGCGTGCGGGCGCTAGGAGCGGGTTTCCATCTTGGCGTGGCACTTGGGACAGGTGACGCGGATCTTGCCCTTGCCCTTGGGGACGGAGAGCATCTGGCCGCAGTTGGGGCACTTGAGGTATGCCGTGGTCTTGCGACCCTTCCACATCTTCTTGGCCGTGCGCTTGGCACGCTCAAAGTCTTCCTTACTGGTGCCGGCTGCGCGTGAGGTGCTGGCCGCTGCAGTTCCACCGCCCAAGCTGGCGACGAACTTGCCCAAGCCGGGGACGTTCGCGGTCGCGGCGACAAAGGCCTCGTTCTCCTTGCGACGTGTGTCGATGTTTTTGGACAGGCCGCGCAGCACGCCAATCACGATTACGGCGATGGCAATCCAGCTGAGCCACTGGATACGAGCCATCGATCCGATCATCGCGATGACAATGCCGGCAAAACCCATCACGATGGTGAGTTCATCGGCACCATTGCGACCCTTCATAAAGTCATTCATGCAAATTGCCTTTCGTTCGATATGCTGCACGCCTTTATACCCGATTTAGAGCAAGGGGGACAGGTCAATCTGCACCAATGTGGTGCAAATGACCTGTCCCCGATACACCAAGATGGTGCAAAGCAGTCTGTCCCCAATGTCCCAATTACTTGGAGAGCTTGTCGACGACGCGTTCGATCTCGGCGAGCTTGGCGGCTTTGAGGTCCTCGTCGCCCGATTCGATTGCCGAAGTCACGCAGCCCTCGATATGCGCCTTGAGCACGTCGGCGTTGATGCGCGCAATGAGCGCCTGCGTTGCCATGAGCTGCGTGGAAATATCGACGCAGTAGCGGTCCTCCTCGACCATCCGCAGGATGCCGTCGATCTGACCGCGTGCCGTCTTGAGCATGCGGGTCACCGATTTATGGTCTGCCATCATGGCGGGTCCTCGTTTCTGGTCGGGGTGCGCGTGGGTCGTTACGCGGCGGTTACGGACAGGGCGTGGAACTTCTCGCCGGCGCCCTCGACGGTGGCAGCGAGCTGCTCGGCGGTCACGGTGTCGGCACACTCCACCTGGACGGTCTGGGTCTCGTGATCGGCGTCGGCGTCGGTCACGCCGGCAACGTTGAGCAGTGCCGTCTCGACAGTAGCGTCGCAGTGGCCGCACATAAGGCCGGAAGTCTTGATTGTGTATCGCATGGGTGTACTCCTTATCGATTGAGATTATCTGACAGTTTAGTCGTGAACAGCGTCATCTTAAAGGTGCGCTGAGGTGCCCGAGATTGCCCCGAAAGAGGAGCGAAGCGTACTTGGGTACGCGAGCGACGGTTTGAGGGGCAAGGCCGGGTGCATCAGTGCGCCGTCTTGGGCTTAAAGGATTTCAGGCGCAGAGCATTGCTTACGACGCACACGCTCGACAGGCTCATGGCCGCGGCGCCGAACATCGGCGAGAGCTGCCAACCGGTGAGGGGGAAGAACACGCCCGCCGCCAGCGGAATGCCGATGCCGTTGTAGAACAGTGCCCAGAACAGGTCCTGCTTGATGTTGCGGATCGTGGCGCGCGAGAGCTCGATGGCACGGGCGACGTCCATGAGGTCGCTGCGCATGAGCACCACGTCGGCACCCTCCTTGGCGATGTCGGCGCCGGTGCCGATGGCAAGGCCCACATCGGCGCGCGCCAGGGCGGGGGAGTCATTGATGCCGTCGCCCACCATGGCGACCTTGCTGCCCGCATCCTGCAGCTCGCGCACGTGGCGCTCCTTGTCGGCGGGAAGAACGTCGGCGATAACCTGCTCGCTGGTAAGCCCCACGCGGCGGGCGATGGCCTCGGCCGTCACGCGGTTGTCGCCGGTGAGCATGCGCACGTCGACGCCGAGCGAGCGCAGCGCGGCGATAGCTCCGGCGCTCGTCTCCTTAACCTCATCAGCCACGGCAATGGTGCCGGTAAGCTCGCCGTTCTTGGCGAAGAACAGCGGCGTCTTGCCCTCGGCGGCAAATTGCTCGGCAAGGCCCTCAGGAACAACGACTCCCAGCTCGTCCATCAGGCGCACGTTGCCGGCGGCAATGGCGTTTTGCCCCTCGCGCGCCGTGACGCCACGGCCGGGCACGGCAGAAAAGTCCTCGACCATGCGCGCGACGATCCCGCGCGTCTCGCACTCGGCCATAATCGCCTCGGCCAGCGGGTGCTCGCTCGAGCGCTCCAGCGCGGCGGCCAGCTTGAGCAGCGCCTTTTCGCTCATGGCGGGCGAGCCGTCAGCGCGCGTGGCTACCACGATATCGGTCACAGCCGGCTTGCCGCGGGTGACGGTGCCTGTCTTGTCGAGCACCACGGTGCCCACGTTGCGCAGGTTCTCCAGCGCCTCGGCGCTCTTAAACAGAATACCCATCTCGGCGCCCTTGCCGGTGCCGACCATAATGGCGACGGGCGTGGCCAGGCCCAGCGCGCACGGGCAGCTGATCACCAGCACGGCGACGGCGGAGGTGAGTGCCTCGTTCACGCTTCCGGTCAGCACCATCCACGCCACAAAGGTCGCGGCCGAGATGACAAACACCACGGGCACAAACACGCCGGCGACCTTGTCGGCCATGCGCGCGATGGGCGCCTTGGTGGCGTTGGCGTCCTCGACGAGCTGAATAATCTTGGCGAGCGACGTGTCGGCGCCCACGCGCGTGGCGCGGAAGGTGAACGACCCGGTGCGGTTGACCGTGGCGGCGTTGACGGTGTCGCCGGCGGTCTTTTCCACGGGGATGGACTCTCCGGTAAGCGCGCTTTCATCGACGGCCGAGACACCCTCGAGCACCACGCCGTCGACGGGGATGGACTCGCCGGGGCGCACGCGCAGCACCTGGCCGGGAAGGATGGCATCGACGTCGACGGTGGTCTCGGTACCGTCCTCGGCCACGACGGTCGCGGTCTTGGGCGCAAGGTCGATCAGCGCCTCGATCGCACCGCCGGTCTTAGACTTGCTGCGCGTCTCGAGGTACTTGCCCACGGTGACGAGCGACAGAATCGTGCCGGCGCTCTCAAAATACAGGTTGTCCATGCCCGTCATCATGGCCTCGTGGGCCTGTCCGGCGGCCAGCTGGTCGGCCATGATGAACATGGCGTAGAGCGACCAGGCGATGGATGCGGTGGCGCCGACCGCGATGAGCGCATCCATGGTGGGCGCGCCGTGCACGAGCGATTTGAAGCCGTTGATAAAGTACGCGTCGTTGACGTAGACGATGGGGATGAGCAGGACGAGCTCGGTGAGGGCGAGCGTCATGCTGTGCGTATGGTCGGTGAAGATGCCGGGCAGCGGCCAGCCGAGCATGTGCCCCATGCCTATGTAGAACAGCGGGACGAGGAAGATGATTGAGATGATGAGACGGGTGCGCATGGCGGAGGCGGCGACCTCCAGCTTTTTGGTAGGCGACTCCATATGGGCGGCGCCGGACCTGGCTTGTGCACTGCCGTTTGAGCCGGCGGCACCGGTGCCCACATCGACGGGCGAGGCCGAGTAGCCCGCGCGGTCGACGGCGGTGCAGATATCGTCGGGGGAGACCTGCGCGGGGTCGTAGTCCACCAGCATAGAGCCGGCGAGTAGATTGACCGCGACGCTCTCGACGCCGTCGAGTTTGCTCACGGCGCGGTCCACGTGCGCCTGGCAGGCGGCGCATGTCATGCCACCCACGTCGAACTTATCTTGAGCCATGGCTTCTCCTTTCTGTAGTTCGGTGGTGTGAATGTTTGCCTGCCGATACTATACACCTATACCCCCTGGGGGTGTCCAGTACAGAAAGAAATGCATGACATTTCGTTACAGATGAGGGTGATTGGTTGGCCGATGGGCCGCCCCAACCAATCATCTCAATCTGTAACATCTGGTCCAGTTTTTGAGCCGTAACTGTTACAGATCGAGACAGACCGTCCGCGGTCAACTCAAACATCTCGATCTGTAACATCTGGACCGGTTTTTGACCCCTTACTGTTACAGATTGAGATGTTGTCTCGCAGGGTTGGGGTTTGTCTCGTTCTGTAACATCTAGGCCTGTATCTGCCGAGCTAGTGTTACAGATCGAGACAATTGCCGGGGAGGGGTCCCGTCACGGCAAGACGCCCGCCGCCTAGATACAGAACCCGGGGATCACACAGGTTAGCTTGTTTGGCTTTTCCGCAGGCGTTGCGTACGTAAAGACGTCGCCGTCGTGCCCCACGCGGTTCATATAGAGCGTGCCTTCGCTCTCCGATGTGTCGGGGCTCACCGTGCGCTCCCACCAACAGGTGTCCTTGCCCTTCCACTGGCGAACCAACGTCTCGTTCGTGGTATACGGACTTACCTTGAGCTCGCGGAAGAGTTGGTACTCTTTGCCCTCGCCGTTATAGATGTCGGCCAGGTAGTGAAAGCCCTCGGCAAACGAATCGGGCGGTTGCGTACCGCACAGCTCGACCATGGCGGGCAGCCAAAGGGTTGCGGACAACTCGCTCAGACACGATGCGCTTCTGGCGGCGCCAACGTTATTCGAGATCTTTTTGACAGATTTGATGAGTGCGCGCAACTCGTTGGGCAGCAGCTTAAGGCCGTCGTTATCGAGCCATTCCCGCAGCTCGCAATCTGCCCAGCCGGCGCTCGGCGGTTCAGTCGCAGCATCGTGCTCGGCAATACCCGCGTCGAACATAAACGTCAGCCCGGCCTTGCCCGTCCCGTCCAGAAGTTCGTCGTGGCGGATGCCCACAAGCTGAGCGCCGACCTCCAGCCCGTTGGCGAGCTTCACACGCTTGGTGCACGGATAGGGGATATGCCCATCAACGTCGAGCAGGTGGTAGCGCTTGGCAATCTCGCGTGCCTCGCTACGGGTCTCGGCGGCCTTTATCTTGAGCGAAATCTCCTGCAGCTGAGCCCAGGTGTAGTCGTCAAGCGAACCGCGGATGCCGTCCAGGTAGTCGGGGATGCCAAAGCCATGGGTTGCCGCCCCGATAACGCCGAGCCCCGCAACGGCTGCAACGACGCCGCCGATGACAAAGCGGCGGCGGGTCATGGCATCGTGACGGGCCTGCTCCAGGATCTCTCGTGCGCGCTCGCCGGCGACGTCGACCTTAAGGTGCGTGCCAGAATCGATATCAATTGCGGCCTCGTCTCCTGCACCCTCGCGGTCCTCAGATTCTGCAGCGGGGAGGTATGTCGAGAGCACCTCGAGCATCTGCTGCTCGGTAGGGCGATCGCCCTGTTCGACCGAGATGCCTTTCATGATGATCTGGACAAGCGCTTTGTCGCCCTCGCAGCGCGGCTCGAGCGGTGCCGGTTTGGTCTTGGTCTTTATGAGGTAGAACGAGCCGGTCGCCGCAGCACCCGTCGACTCAACATCGAACGGCTTACGACCGCTGTAGAGCTGGTACAGAATGCTCGAAAGCGCATAGACGTCAATCGCGGGCGAGCGGCGAAGGGCCGCGATGCCTTCGATATCCTGCGTGAGCATCTCGGGCGCGGCGTATGCGGGCGTGGCAAAGCGCCAGATGTCGGCGCGCCGGGTGATCGTGTCGTCGCCGAGGGCCATAGTGGCGGAGCCCATGTCGATGAGGCAGGGATCAAAGGAGCAATCGGCGATCTGTTGCTCGAGCGTTCGGCTGGTGGTGCGGAACATGATATTGGCAGGCGACAGGTCGCGATGGATGACCGGATTCACGAGGCCTTGGGTCATCAAGAGCGCGCGAAGCACGGCGTTTCCGACGGCGGCGACCATCTGGGTGGTCAGCCCGCCCGAGGCGTCGTGCGGAAGCAAGGGCAGCGCCTGCTTGAGCGAGGTGCCCTCGACCCACTCCATGAGGATGAGTGGGTCATCCTCGCACGATCCGTAGCCATAGACGCGCGGAAATCCGCGCAGGTGCGAGACGGTACACAGATGACGATACTCCTCGAACAGCGCGGCGGTGTTGGCCAGGTGAGCGGCCGCTTGCTCGGCGGAGCGGTCGGGGGCTTGGCCGGAAAGGATGGCGTTGTCCTTGAGTAGCTTGACGGCAAAGACCTCGCCGCTCGTGTTGGTCGCGCGCAGCACGTGCCCGATGTTGCCGTTGTTGCGGTGGGCCGTCTGGAGAATAAGCGTCATAAACCGACGCTTGGCGTCGTCCTCGGCGCTGGGGTCGACCGCCACGGCGGTGTCGAACGTGTCAAGACGGATGAGTTTGTCGCCATAGGCGCTATCGGTAGTATCCATGGCGTTCCTTTGTCTAGCATGGGTTGCTGCGCGTATACGTGGGCAGTGTGGATATCGGTAAAGTACCATGATAGCCACACTGCCCACGTATACCGCTGAGTATTGTCGTTTACGACGCAGAAGGTAGAAGACGAAAGACGGACGGCGACCGTCTTTCGATCGCCGTTCGCGCTAGTCCACAATGACAAGGAATGTCGTGTAGAGACCCAGATGGAGCCTGTCGCTGTTTTCGATTTCCACCGGGGGATAGACTTTGCCGGGCTCGCGTTGGTCGCGCGGCGGCTCGATTACGATATCGCCGTCGCCCGCGCCCGATTCGAGCACTGTGCCGTTGGTCGACCCAAGGCCCTGGGCGTACCAGTGTCCGCCTTCGAGCCAAATGCGGAGATGCTCGCGCGATGCATCAGCGCCTACATCGGTGATGCTGGGCGAGGTTTTGGGCAAGGACCCAATTACCGTGCCGCGCGGATCGCGTGTGAGGGGATGGATTTGCATGTCGGCGCAGTTGTCGGCATGGGTTCTGAGCAGACCGAGGTTGGGGGCGACAGTGCGCGGCTGCTCCAGGCTGCTCATAAAGCCACGTCCGACGGTAGTTTCGGTGGTGCCAAAGTGCCCGCCTGTCTTGCTGTCGCAAAAGCGCTCGACGGTGGCCACGCCTTGGATGGGGTCAGCGAGCGCCCCCGTTGCCACAAAGAGCATAAGGTAAAGCGTACTCTTCTCGCGCACGGCATTGCCGTCAAAGTTGTCGATGTGATTGAGGGCATTTGCATATAGGCGGCTGTCCAGCTTGTAGCTGGCGCGAGCCGACATCATTTCGTTGGCGGCCGGGCCGCGATAGTGCTCGGCGATTGCCTGATAGGCGGACTCGCCGCCGCCGAGCTTGCTGCAGATTGCCGCGGAAAGATTGAGCGTGGTGACGGCAAAGTCGCTGTAGATGGCGGGCGCGCACTGGTCAGGCTCGCGATGGACGATGTAACGGGTGAGATACGAGCGGTTGGAAGAGCATTTCTCGAGCAGGGTACTGCCGAGATAAGAGTTTCCATTGATGAGCATTCGGGCGATCTCGAGATGTCTAAGACCGCCGAACGAGCGAATATCGTTATAGAGGACCGAGCAAGGTGTCTCTGCTGCCACGGATACCTCCTTTGATTGCTTCCTAGCCAATAAGGCGATAGGAATTAATGGCCCCGGTGGGCGACGTATTAAATGGCTGCGCAATATGTAGCGTAACCAAAGCAACATTATAGGCCACATGTTCGAAATTGCAGGAAGACCGAGAGATTTGGTTTGGACTGAACGGAAATCCCCCTCTGTCTTGTTCTGTAACATTTGGGGCCGGTTTTGCTCCACAGCCGTTACAGATTGAGACAATCAGCCTGGCCCGCCCCGTCCGCTTCGTCATCTGTGGTTTACGTGGGGGCATGCGAAGCACGGGTATACTAACCCGCGGCGAATCTGCTCCATCGCTTAGAGCTGCTGCGTCTGGACGGCGCGTGATAGGGCTGCCAAAGCGATCGCCAGCGTGCTGAGCAACGTCCTCTCTGTGCGCACCCGTTTTTGTATGTATTAGCGCACTACCAAGCACGCCCGCGCGGCCGCACGCCGTGCCCATTGCGCGTGCAGATAAGGAACAACAACATATGCGTAATTCTGTATCCGACGTCACGGACGCCGAGATTCTGGACGAGACCCGCGAGGCCATGACCCAGGCTGCTTTCGATGCCGCCGATGAGGCCAATGCTGCCCAGGCCGTCGAGTCCGCTACCGAGAGCCTGCCCGCCTTTGACGAGCTGGGCCTTTCCGACGAGATGCTTCGTGCTATCGAGAACCTGGGCTACACGGCGCCGACGCCCGTGCAGGCCGGTTCGATTCCTGTGGTGCTCGAAGGCCGCGACCTGCTTGCCGCCGCTCAGACCGGCACCGGCAAGACGGCTGCCTTTTTGCTGCCGACCATGAACAACCTGGAGCACATCGCTCCGCCCAAGCCTGTGCGCGAGCGCAGCGGCCGCAACCGCCGTCGCGGCGCTAAAAAGCCCGAGGGCAACGGCCGCGGCCCCGTGATGCTCGTCATCACCCCCACGCGCGAGCTTGCCCAGCAGATCGACGAGGTCGCCGGCAAGATTGCCGACGTCACTGGCCATGTCGCCGTGACCGTCGTGGGCGGCGTGAGCTACAAGCCGCAGACCGCTGCCCTCAAGTACGGCTGCGACATCCTGGTCGCCACGCCAGGCCGTTTGGTCGATTTGATCGAGCAGGGCGCCTGCCACCTGGACGAGGTCAAGGTGCTGGTGCTCGACGAGGCCGACCGCATGCTCGACATGGGCTTTTTGCCTGCCGTCCGCCGCATTGTGCGCGAGACGCCGGCCGAGCGCCAGACGCTGCTGTTCTCGGCCACGCTCGACGAGGAGGCCGTGGGCGAGATCACCGACCTGGTGAGCGATCCGGCCCGCGTGGAGATCGCGCCCGCCACGTCGACCGCCGACACCGTCGACCAGTTTGTGTTCCCGGTGTCCATCGAGGCAAAGAACAACCTGCTGCCCGAGTTCCTCAAAAAGGAAGGCCCGGAGCGCACTATCGTCTTTATGCGCACCAAGCACCGCGCCGACAGCTGCTGCCGTCGTCTGGAGCGTAAGGGCATCAAGGCCGCCGCGATTCACGGCAACCGCAGCCAGGCCCAGCGCGAGCGCGCGCTTTCTGCCTTCCGTGATGGCACCGTCGACGTGCTGGTGGCGACCGACGTGCTTGCCCGCGGCATCGACATCAGCGATGTGCGCTACGTCGTGAACTTTGATGTGCCGGCCGAGCCGACCGACTACATCCACCGTATTGGCCGTACGGGCCGCGCCGGCGAGCTGGGCTGGGCCATCACGTTTGTGACCGAGCAGGACGTGGACGAGTTCTACGAGATCGAGAAGCTCATGGACAAGACCGCCGACATCTACGAGGCCGGCGACCTGCATGTGGGTCCCAACCCGCCCGCGGTTGACCCCGAGCGCGACCCTGCCGCCTTTAAGGTGAAGAAGAAGACCAAGCGCGGCAAGTCCAAGAGCAAGAAGAAGCTTGAGCAGGCACGTCGCGACGGCAAGCGCAACGGCGATGACTACGGCGATGTGGCCGGTCGTTCCAACCGCAGTCGCGACGAGCGCCGCGGCGACGGCGAGCGTCCGAGCCGTCCCAAGCGCGGCGGCAAGACCCGCGTGCGCGAGGGCGTTCAGGCTCGCGTGGACGAGGCCGTGGAGAGCGTGGCCCGCGAGGTGGCTGCCGAGGAGCGCGCTGGTGCTGGTGCCGCTGAGCAGCCTGCGCGCGGTAACCGTGCCGAGCGTCGTGCCAAGCAGTTCCAGGGCGAGGCACACCGCCGCCGTCGTGAGGACGAGGATCGCGGTGGCCGTCGTCGTGTCGAGCGCGAGGACGAGGGCCGTGGTTCGCGCGGCGGCAAGCGCGGCTCGGGTGACCGTCGTCGCTCCGGTCGCGATGGCGAGCGCGGCGGGCGCGATGAGCGCCGTGGCGGCGAAGGCCGTGGTTCGCGTGACGAGCGTGGTACCCGCGGCGGCAAGCGCTTTGATGAGCGCGGAGGCCGCGAGGGTGGCCGTGGCGGCGAGCGTCGCGAGGGCGCTCGTGGCAACGGCGGCCGCAGCGGCGCCGGCCGCTCTGGTGAGTCGCGCGATCGTCGTGATCCGCGTGCCAGCCGCAATCGTCGCGATGACTGGCGCAACTACGACGATACCCGCGAAGAGCGTCGCGGCGGCTATCGTGGTGGTCGTGGCGGCAACCAGGCCGGCTCCCGTGGCGGCCGTGCCGGCGGTCGCGATAACCGTGGCAGCTACGGCAACAGCCGTGGCGGCAAGCGCGGCGGAAGCTCCCGTCGTCCCGGCGACGGCGGCGGCAAGCGCAAGTAAGATGCGCATCGCGCGCTAGCGTGAGACAAGCTAAGGGCCCGAGCAAACAACGCTCGGGCCCTTTTGTTTGCCGTGTCCATCGCTAATTCAAACGTGATTTTCTCGGGAATGCATCTGGGGGATGCTGAGGACCTATTTTCCGCCATGCAGCAATGGGTCCTATGGAGTGCGCCGTGCATTTTTTGGAGTATTCTGCAGTTCGAGTTGTCTGCATATGATTCGACGTCGCCAACGGTGGCCTTCGGATATCCCTAGCGAGCGTTCCGAGTCAGATTTCGCCGTTTTCCGGAGCAGGGGCGCGTCATTCTCGCCATGTCGGGACTTAGAACGATACGGCGCCCTACAGTTTTGCCCACCCGCGGCGGTGCTGGCGCGGTCACGTTGCAGAATACTCCGTTTTTTGCACGGGCCAGGATGGGGTACCTCTGGAGAACGCGGCGATATCCCGTAATTATATACAATCTGTACCGTAATTTATGCAAAACGAAGAGGCAGACAGCGCAGGGTGGGCGCATTGGGGTGTTTGGTGCACCAAAACGGGGATCCCACGCGCCGTATACTCTGTCTGAATGTGAAAACGGCTTGACGCGTTGCCGGGCGTAGGAGGAGGGTGCCTCGATGAGCGTATTCGAAATTGTGTTTAGTCCGACGGGTGGAACGCGGAAGGTGTCTGGCCTTGTGGCCGGGGCACTGGACAAGAATACCGTTACCGTCGATCTGACCGATAGCGGGCTAGATTTCAGCGCTGTCTCGATGACTGAGGACGACGTGGCCGTAATCTCTGTGCCGGCGTATGCCGGTAGAATCCCGACTGTGGTGGCTGACCGGTTGGGCATGGTGCGCGGCAACGGGGCTCGGACTGTTTTGGTTTGTGTATACGGAAACCGCGCGTTTGAGGACACGCTCGTAGAGCTGGAGGACGTTGCGAAGCATGCGGGATTCCGGGTGATCGCGGCAGTTGCAGCCATTGCAGAACATTCCGTTGCGCGACAGTTTGCTGCTGGGCGACCGGATGCGCAGGATGCGGCGCAGCTCGCAGAGTTTGCGCAGCAAATTCAGCAAAAGCTGTTGGCCGAGGATGCATCCGAGCCCTCTATCCCCGGCAATCGTCCTTATAAACAAGCTGGGGGTCACCGCATGGCACCCGAGGCAACAGAGGAATGCGTCTCCTGCGGTGCATGCGCCGCGGCGTGCCCCGTTTGTGCTATCGACAAGGGCGACCCCAAGCGAGCAGCTGGCGAGGCGTGCATCTCCTGCATGCGCTGCATCGCCGTATGTCCGCGAGGCGCTCGCAAGCTTGATCTCAACAAGCTATCCGCTGTTTCCCAGATGCTGAGCAAGGTTTGCGTCGTGCGGAAGGAATGCGAGCTCTTCATCTAGCGCATACGAAATTGCTGCAAGGAGCGTCTCTGGGTGCCGGCGGGAAAGGAACGTCCCTAAGTGCCGCTTAAATACCGTTTATCGAAGAATAAATACCGCTTACCGGTCATAATGACTATTCTGGCTTTGCTGTTGCCTACAATAATCCCCGTAAAAAGAAATGCGGAAGGTTACCGAGTCCCTCGGACGTGGGCCTAACCAAAGTCTTTGAACGGGTGTGTCTCTATGGATGCATTCGCTTGATTTTGGTTGGGCTATATTTATGAAGGGACATGCCACCATGGGTTTCTTTTCTCGCCTGATGGGCGGTTCGGATGAGCAGAAGACTGCAACCTCCGAGTTCGAAATCCTCGCTCCCGTTTCCGGCGAGCTTGTTCACCTAGAAAAAACCAACGATCCCGCTTTTAGCAGCCGTGCCGTGGGCGATGGCGTTGCCGTGGTTCCCCAAGAGGGAACGGTGTGCGCTCCTGTCTCCGGTACCGTCGCGGCGCTGTTCCCGACCGAGCATGCACTGGGCATCATGTCCGACGACAGCTCTGCTCAGGTGATGCTGCATATCGGAATCGACACTGTTAAACTCGAGGGCAAGGGCTTCCATGCGCTTGTTGCCCAGGGTGACCATGTCGACGCGGGCCAGCCCCTCGTCGAGGTCGATTTCGACGCGGTCCGCGCCGCCGGCTTCGATCCCACGGTCTTCGTTATCGTGTGCGAGCGCTCGGAGAAGTCGACTCTTCGTGAGCATGCTTCCGGCCCTGTTGCTGTTAAAGAGCCTGTCGTCTGGCTTTCCGAGTAAATTCTTGTGGTGGGTACCGTGGTTATCAAGCGAGTTTTCAACAATAACGTCGCAATGGTCGCTTCGGACGATGGCTCCGAGCTCATTGTCATCGGTCGAGGCCTCTGCTTTGGCCGTCATGCCGGCGACGCTATCGATGAAGCATCGGTCGAAAAGACCTATGCGCTGCAGGAGGGCACTTCTCAGGATTCGCGTACGATTGACCGCTTGGCACATCTTTTGGAGTCCATTCCCACCGTCAACCTCGTGATTTCCGAGGACATTGTTCAGATGCTCCGTCGAGAGCTCAATGTTGATATCAACGACAAGATTCTCATTGCTCTTGCAGACCATATCAGCCTTGCTTTGGAGCGCGAGCGCAAGGGCGTCCCCTGCGAGAATCCGTTGCTGCTCGAGATCCAGCAGTTCTATCGCAAGGAGTATGCGCTTGCGGGCCGTGCGCTGCAGATTGTCAAGGAGTATATGGGCATCCAGATGAGCGAAGAAGAGCAGGGTTTTATTACGCTGCATATCGTCAACGCCACCATGCCGCAACGCTCCGACCGTCTCATCATCTCGGTCCAGCTTGTTCGCGACGTGCTTGCGATTGTTTCCGAGCGCTATGCTACGACCCTCGATGACACCTCGCTGCCTTACGAACGTTTCGTTCGTCACCTGCAGTTTTTCGCACAGCGAGCGCTCGATCCTGCGGCCGGGCAAATCAATGGCGACGCGCTGTTCCGAATCGATGAAACGGCGTATCCGTGCGCATTCTCGTGCGCGGACGCCATAGCTGCCCACTTGTCGTCTACCTATAACGTTGTCGTTACCGATGCCGAGAAGGGTTATCTCGCATATCACATTGTTAACCTGCTTGGAGAACCTGGTCTCTAGGCATAACGTGCCCATACATCGATTGATATAAGGCAAGACTCACGGTCTTGTCCAGGGCACATCTGTCTTAATTTGCGGAAAAGGAAGGGGAGTACCGCTATGACCGCAAAAAAGAAGTTCAATTTCAAAGCGCCGTTGGAGGTGTTCGCGAAGTCAATCGTCCAGCCGATGATGTATCTCTCGGTTGCCGGCATTCTGCTCATCGTGGGCATCATTCTGACCAACAAGACCATCTGCGCCATGATTCCCGTGCTGGGCTCCGGTCCGTTCCAGCTTGTGGGCGCCGTTGTCTATCAGTCGCTGATGTTTATCATCAACAACCTCTCGATTCTGTTCTGCGTGGGCATCGCCGGCGCCATGGCAAAGAAGAACAAGGGCCATGCTTCGCTGATTGCCCTGATGTCGTTCTTCCTGTTCCTGCAGGCTAACAACATCGTGCTCAACGCCACCGGCTCTCTTGCCGAAGCGAGCGGCATGCTCGGCCTTACCGGAACCGGCCAGGCCACCGTTATGGGCATTCAGGTGCTCGATACCGGCGTGTTCGGCGGCATCATTCTTGGTTGCATCACTGGTGCTGTGTTCAACAAGTACTCGAACAAGCAGTTCCCCATTGCCCTTTCGATGTTCTCGGGCGTTCGCTTCCCGTTCCTGATCATGATCATCATCTCCTGGATCATGGGCGCTGGCTTCTGCATCGTTTGGCCTCCGGTTCAGGGCGCCATCTCCTCCGTTGCCGGCATCATTAAGGAGTCGGGCAACATCGGTCTGTTTATCTATGGCATGCTCAACAAGCTGCTCGTTCCCACCGGTCTGCACCACCTCATCTACACTCCGTTCCAGTTCTCCGATGTGGGTGGCACCCTGACGCTGGGCGATCAGGTTATCGCCGGCGCCTATCCCATCCGTGTCGCCGAGATGGCAATGACGGGCCAGCCCTTCTCCGATAGCACCTACTTCAACAGCTACACCTTCAACAACCTGTGGCCCTACATCGGTATCGGTCTCGCCTTTATCTTCACCGCTTACAAGGGGAACAAGGATAAGACCAAGGCCGTTATCATCCCGCTGATCATCACCGCCGTGCTCTCCTGTGTCACCGAGCCCATGGACTTCCTCTTTGTCTTTGCCGCTCCCGTGCTCTTTGTCGTTCACTCGGTTCTTTCCGGCATCTTCCTGGTTCTGCTCAAGGTCCTCTCCGTGCCCGCTTCGACTGCAGGCGGTATCATCAACATCGTGGTTTCCAACCTGGTCCTCGGTGTCGACAAGACCAACTGGCCGGTTATGCTGGTGCTTGGAGTCGTCAACGCCGCTCTGTACTTCTTCCTCTTCACCTTCCTTATTAAGAAGCTCAACCTCCACACGCCTGGTCGCGAGGAGGAGTCCGAGCTCGCCGAGTCCGTTGCCGAGGGCGAGGCCGCCGCGTCTGTCGCGGTGAAGCAGGGCGCTGTTGCCGCAGCTCCCGTAGAGGGCGTCGATGCAGGTATTGCCGACCTGGTCGCAGGTCTTGGCGGCAAGGACAACATCGAGGAGCTCGAGAACTGCTTTACGCGTCTTCGCGTGAACGTTAAGAACCCGGACCTCATCGATGAGAACCTCATCAACCACGTGCCCAACAGCGGCATCAACCGCAACGGCAACAATATCCAGATCATCTTTGGCATGAAGGTCGCCGAGATGCGCGACAAGGTCGAAAACGCAATTGAGAAGGAGCAGTAAACAATGATCATTACTCTGTGTGGTGGCGGATCCACCTTTACCCCCGGCATCGTCAAGTCCATCGCCCTGCGCAAGGATGAGCTCGACGTTGACGAGATTCGTCTGTACGACATCAACGAGGAGCGCCAGCGCAAGATCGGCGTGCTCGTGGACTGGATTTTGCACGAGGACCTCGGCCTGGACATCAAGCTCACGGTGACCACCGACAAAAAGACGGCTTTTACTGACGCGAGCTTCGTGTTTGCCCAGATGCGCGTGGGCGGCTACGCCATGCGCGAGCAGGACGAGAAGATTCCGCTGCGTCACGGCTGCGTGGGTCAGGAGACCTGCGGTTGCGGCGGCCTTGCCTACGGCATGCGCACCATCTTCCCCATGGTCGAGCTGATCGATGACGTTGAGAAGTACGCCAAGAAGGACTACTGGATTCTCAACTACTCCAACCCTGCCGCCATCGTCTCCGAGGGCTGCCGTGTGCTGCGTCCCAATGCTCGCATCATCAACATCTGCGACATGCCGATCGCGATCATCGACGTGGTTTGCGCCGCGCTCGATATCGACAAGAAGGATGTCGAGTACGATTACTTTGGCCTCAACCACTTTGGCTGGTTCACCTCGATCCGCCACAAGGGCGAGGAGGTGCTCCCGCAGCTGCGCGAGTACATCAAGGAGCACCAGATCCTGCTGCCCGACTCCTACCTCAAGGGCATGGGCTCGCTCATGGCAAAGAAGCCCGAGGAGGCCACCGACGAGCACCCCGAGCAGAACCGCCACACCAAGGGCAGCTGGTACTACGTCTGGAAGGGCGAGTATGAGATCATGGAGTGCTTCCCGGAGTACCTGCCCAACACGTATCTGAACTACTACCTGCAGCAGAAGGAGTTCGTCGAGCACTCCAACCCCGAGCGCACCCGTGCGAATGAGGTTGAGGAGACGCGCGAGAAGAACCTCTTCGACGGCATCGATCACTACGAGAAGACGGGCGAGATCGACGAGAGCACGTTCTATGCGGGCAGCCACGGCGACTGGATTGCCGACCTGGCCATCGCTCTGAAGAACGACACCAAGCAGCGCTTCCTGGTCATCTGCGAGAACAAGGGCGCTATCCCCAACATGCCCTACGACGCTATGGTCGAGCTGCCTGCCTACATTGGCAAGAACGGCCCCGAGGTCATCAGCCGCGACAACATTCCGCTGTTCCAGCAGGGCCTCATGATGCAGCAGCTGAACTCCGAGAAGCTCGTGGTCGAGGCTACGATCGAGGGTTCGTACGAGAAGGCGCTCAAGGCCTTTACGCTCAACAAGACCGTGCCGTCGATGAAGGTCGCCAAGGAGGTTCTCGACGACATGATCGAGGCCAACAAGGGTTACTGGCCCGAGCTTAAGTAAAAGCAACAGGGTCGCTGACAGCATGCCTGGAGCAATGCCCCGTCCACGTGATTGCGTGGGCGGGGCATTGTCATTTGGTAACGCGTTTTATCAAATATGGCATTTATCTGCGGTAATGTTCTATTTCACCGCCGAGGGTGACTTTTCATACCGCCTGCCGAACTGCGTGGAGACCTAACAACTTTTTAGGTCAGTGTTGTGCGTGTAGCAACTTCGCCCGGCCTCGCCTCCGGGCTGCCATGTGAGAGGGGATCTTATGGCTCGACTGCACGTAATGGAACGCAGCCACGCTCAGGCCGTCATGGACGACCTACATGATGCGCTTGGACGCCGTCTGGCGGTGAGTTCGCTCGCCCCGTGCCCCGTTGAGTTTACGGCGGCGCTCGTCAACCTGTGCTCCACCCAGAGCTGCGGCAAGTGCACGCCCTGCCGTGTGGGCCTGAGCGCGCTGAGCGATCTGCTCGCCGATGTGCTCGAGGGCCGCGCCGACGAGTCCACGCTCAATCTGATCGAGCGCACCGCCCGCACCATCTATCTTTCGAGCGACTGCGCCATCGGTTACGAGGCCGGTGCCATGGCGCTTACGGCTATCCGTGGCTTCCGTGACGATTTTGAGCACCATATCCGCGAGCACTCCTGCGGCTTTGACCGCGAGGCCCGCGTCCCGTGCGTCTCGGGCTGCCCGGCGCACGTCGACATTCCCGGTTACATTTCGCTCGTCGAGGCCGGCCGCTATGCCGATGCCGTCAAGGTCATCCGCAAGAACAACCCGCTGCCGCTCGTTTGCGGCCTGGTGTGCGAGCATCCCTGCGAGATGCACTGCCGTCGCGGCATGGTCGACGACCCCATGAACATCCTCGCCCTCAAGCGTTTTGCCGTCGAGCACAGTGACCTCAACGATTACAAGCCCAGCGTGGCTGACAACACTGGCGGGCGCATCGCCGTGATTGGCGGCGGTCCGGCTGGCCTTTCCTGTGCCTACTACCTGGCCGTGATGGGCCATAAGGTGACGATCTTTGAGCAGCGTTATCACCTGGGCGGCATGCTGCGCTATGGCATTCCCAGCTACCGTCTGCCGCGCGAGCGCCTGCAGGCCGAGATCGACTGGATCTTGAGCGCCGGCATCGACGTGGAACTCGACCACTCCGTCAACGGCGAGGAACTTGCCCGCCTGCGCGATGAGTTCGATGCCGTCTACCTGGCCATTGGCGCCCACAGCGATAAGAAGCTCGGCCTTCCGGGCGAAGAAGCGCCCGGCGTGGAGTCGGCCGTCAAGATGCTGCGTGCCATCGGCGACGATGAGCTACCCGACCTGAGCGGCCAGCGCGTGTGCGTCATCGGCGGCGGCAATGTGGCCATGGACGTGGCGCGCTCTGCCGTGCGCTGCGGTGCCGAAAAGGTGAGCATCGTCTACCGCCGTCGCATCTGCGACATGACGGCCCAGGATGCCGAGATTGCCGGCGCCCAGGCCGAGGGCTGCGAGGTGCTGGAACTCACGGCGCCGTTCGCCATCGAGACGGGCGAAGATGGTCGCGTGAGCGGCCTGCGCGTACAGCCGCAGATTATCGGCGAGCCCCGCCGCGGGCGCCCGGCCCCGCGTGCCGCCGCCACGTCCGAGCAGGTCATTCCCTGCGAGCGCGTGTTCGTGGCCATTGGTCAGGACATCGACTCCAAGCCGTTTGAGGACATGGGCATCGCCTGCAAGTGGGGCTGCGTGGTCACCGATTCGGATGGCGCCGTGCCCAACTTCGACGGTCTCTTTAGCGGCGGCGACTGCCAGACCGGTCCCGCCACCGTCATCCGGGCCATCAACGCCGGCCGCGTGGCTTCGGCAAATATCGACCGCTACCTGGGCTTCGACCACAAGATCAAGCTCGATGTGGAACTGCCGACCGTGCAGTTTAAGGGCAAGCACGAGTGCGGCCGCTGCGAGCTGGGCGAGCGTGAGGCCGGCGAGCGCATCCACGATTGGAATCTGGTCGAGCAGGGCCTTACCGAGGAGGAGGCACGCCAGGAGGCGAGCCGCTGCCTGCGTTGCGACCACTTTGGCTTTGGCGCGTTCCGCGGAGGGAGGAACCTGGAATGGTAGAGCTCAACAACCCCACTGTCAGCGACAACAGCGAAAACGGAGCGCACAACATGGTCAGGCTCATTATCGATAACTGCGAGGTCGTGGTGCCCGAGCACACCACGATCCTGGACGCGGCCAAGTCCGTCGGCATCCAGATTCCCACTCTGTGTTACCTGCGCGATCTAAACGAGATCGGCGGTTGCCGCGTGTGCGTGGTCGAGGTCGAGGGCTGCGACCAGCTGGTTGCCGCCTGCAACAACTACGTGCTCGACGGTATGGTGGTCCACACTAACAGCCCCAAGGCCCGCGAGGCCCGTCGCACCAACGTGCAGCTGCTGCTGTCCCAGCACGACTCGCGCTGTACGAGCTGCGTGCGCAGCGGCAACTGCAACCTGCAGACCATCGCCAACGGCCTGGGCATCTTCTATCTGCCGTACGAGCAGCACCTGGCGCGCGAGGGCTGGGACTTCGATTTCCCCATCATCCGCGATAACGACAAGTGCATCAAATGCATGCGCTGCATCAAGGTGTGTGAGAGCGTGCAGGGCTTAGGGATTTGGGACCTGACCAACCGCGCCACGCATACCGCCGTAGGCACCCGTGGGCGTGCGCCGATCGGCAAGACCGATTGTGTCGCGTGCGGTCAGTGCATCACGCATTGCCCGACGGGCGCCCTGCGCGAGCGCGACGATACCGAGACCGTGTTCGATGCTCTCGCCGATCCCGACAAGATCGTACTGGTGCAGATCGCGCCGGCCGTGCGTAGCGCCTGGGGCGAGGAGCTCGGCATTCCGCGCGAGGAGGCTACCGTCGAGCGCCTGGCCTGCGCGCTGCGCCGCGTGGGCTTTGAGTACGTGTTCGACACCGACTTCTCGGCCGACCTCACCATTATGGAGGAGGGCTCCGAGCTGCTCGAGCGCCTGGGTAAGGCCGCCAAGGGCGAGGGCGACAGCCGCGGCTGGCCCATGTTCACGAGCTGCTGCCCGGGCTGGGTTCGCTTTGTGAAGGCGCGCTATCCGGAGTTTGTCGACAGCCTGTCCACGTCCAAGTCGCCGCAGCAGATGTTCGGCGCCATCGCCAAGACCTACTACGCCAAGGCGCTGGGCGTGGAGCCCGAGCGCCTGTTCGTGGTGTCCGTGATGCCGTGCACGGCCAAGAAGGCCGAGTGTGCGCTGCCGAGTATGGTGGGCGAGGGCGGTGCGCCCGACGTGGACGTTGCGCTGACGGTGCGCGAGATGGTGCGCATGATCCGCGCGAACCACGTGAGCGTGGACACGCTGGTCGAGGAGCCGCTCGATACGCCGCTGGGCTTTGGCACGGGCGCGGGTGTGATCTTTGGCGCCACGGGCGGCGTGATGGAGGCCGCCGTGCGCTCGGCATATTACCTGGTGACGGGCAAGAACCCCGACGCCGACTTCTTCACCGACGTGCGCGGTCTGGACGGCTGGAAGGAAGCCGTGGCCGATATCGAGGGCACCAAGGTGCGTGTCGCCGTGGCACACGGGCTGGGCAATGCCGCCCGCCTGCTCGACGCGATTCGCGACGGTCGCGTGAGCTATGACTTCGTTGAGGTCATGGCGTGCCCGGGCGGCTGCGTCGGTGGCGGCGGTCAGCCCATCCACGACGGCTGCGAGCTGGCAGCCGAGCGTGGCCAGGTACTGTGGGGCCTGGATGCCGCTGCGGATATTCGCTTCTCGCACGAGAATCCCGATGTCCAGGCATGCTACCGCGAGTTCTTGGGCGAGCCGCTCTCGCCGCTGGCCGAAGAGCTGCTGCATACCGACCATCACGCCTGGTCGATGCCTAATGAGGGGACGTGCTAGCGATGCGCGCGTTTGATTTTGAGATGTCGCGCCGGGGGTTTGCCGCGGCGCTCGTCGCGGGCGCTCTGTCGCTTGCGCTCGCGGGCTGTGGCGGCGGGGCTGCCGGTGCCGGGTCCGCCGCGGGCTCGGCTGCCACGGACGGTGCCGGTGCTGCTGCAGAGCCGGTCGAGGTACACGTCGCCTCGCTCAAGGGACCGACCTCGATTGGCCTGGTGCAGTTTATGGACCAGGCCGCAAACGGCGAGACGGACAACGAGTTCGACTTTGCGATCAACACTGCCGCCGACGAGATCGTTCCCAAGGTCATTCAGGGTGATATCGACATTGCCCTGGTGCCAGCCAACGTGGCGAGCGTGCTCTACAACAAGACCGAGGGTGCGCTGCAGGTCATCGACATCAACACGCTGGGCGTGCTGAATGTTGTGACGGGCGACGCGAGTGTGACCTCGTTTGGCGATCTGGCGGGCCATACCGTCTATATGACGGGCAAGGGCACGACGCCGGAGTACGTCATGAACTACCTGCTGGAGCGCGCGGGCCTGACCGGCCAGGTGGCGCTTGAGTTTAAGAGCGAGCCCACCGAGGTGCTGTCGGCGCTGCTTGCCGATCCGTCTGCCGTGGGCGTGCTGCCCGAGCCGTTCAAGACCGCTGCCATCGCAAAGAGCGAAGGCAAACTGTCGGCGCCGGTAAGTCTGACCGATGTGTGGGATGAGCTGGCGGGTGACACGGGCTCGCGCTTGCTGACGGGTGTGACCGTGGTGCGCCGAGCCTTTGCCGAGGAGCATCCCGAGGCCGTGGCGGAGTTCTTGAGCTGCCATGCGGCGAGCGTTAAGGCTGTCAATGCGGCGCCGGCAGACTGGGCGCAGGCTGTGGTCGATGCCGGCATCGTGGACAACGCCAAGATCGCCGAGAAGGCGATTCCCGGGTGCATGCTCGTGTGCCAGACGGGGAAGGATATGAAGGCGGCGCTCGGCGGGTACCTGCAGGTGCTGGCCGATGCGGATGCGAGCGCCGTGGGCGGCAAGCTCCCGGCTGACGATTTCTACTACATGGAGTAGCCCGTGCGTGCGTTTGCTCGACAAATGACAGAGCGTATGAAGGCGGCGGCGGCAGCAGGTGCCGTCGCCGCCTTTTGGCTTGCCGTGTGGATGCTGGTGGCGGCGCTGGTGGCGCAGCCGCTGATCTTGCCGGGGCCGGGCGCTGTTGCCTTGGCGCTGCTGCGCCTGGTGTGCGATGGCGGTACCTGGGCGATTTTGGCGGGCTCGGGCGCGCGGATACTGGGCGGGTTGGCGCTTGCCGCGGTGTGTGGTGGCGTGCTGGCGGGAGCCTCGGTGCGGTCGCGGACGTTTGCCCGCCTGGTGGCACCGGCGCTGTCGTTTGTAAAGGCGACGCCGGTCGCCTGCGTGGTGGTCCTGTTGCTTATCTGGCTGGGATCGGCGCGCGTGAGCATCGCGGCGGTTTTTTTGATGGCGCTGCCGGGCGTATATTTCTCACTGGTCGAGGGCTTGGCGCAGGTTGATAAGCCGCTGGAGCAGATGCTCCGCCTGCATGGCGTGCGGGGCTGGCGACTGTTTTGCGCCCACACCTGGCGTGAGGTGCTGCCGTTTGTGCTTTCGTGCGCGAAGGCGGTCATCGGCATGAGCTGGAAGGCCGGTGTAGCGGCGGAGCTCATCGGCATGGCGACGGGCACCGTGGGTGAGCGCATCTATCAGGCAAAGCTTTTGATTGAGACGGCAGATCTGCTGGCGTGGACCGTGTTGGTCGTGGCGGCATCGTGGGCATGTGAGCGCGTGCTAGTGTGGCTGCTGCGGGTTTCGGGGCCCGTGGCGTGGCGCGCGGCCGTGCGGGCGCATGGGCATGGATTGCGTGGGCGTGCGGGGGCTGCGAGCGATGGCACTTCAGCGGAGCTTGCGCTTGCCGTGGGCGATCGCGCGCCCTGGGCGCCGGCGCTGGATGGTCTGGTGCTCAACTTGCCCGCGGGTGGGCGTATCTGTGTGATGGGCGCTTCGGGCATGGGCAAGTCGACGCTGCTTTCGTTGGCAGCGGGGGAGTGCGCGCCGTGCTCGATGGTGTTTCAGGATGCACGCTTGGTCGAGTCCGCCGCGGCGCTGGATAACGTGCTAGTGTGCGCCGATGCACGCGTGGACGCCTCGAGTGCTGCGGCCCTGTTGCGCCTGCTGGTGCCGGGGGTCGATGTACATGCTCGCGTGGCCGAGCTTTCGGGCGGGCAGCGCCGTCGCGTCGAGATCGCTCGAGCCCTGCTGTGCCCGGGCGGCGCGGTGATTCTTGACGAGCCCTTTACCGGTTTAGATACCGCTGCGCGCGACGCATGCGCCGAGGTCGTGCTCGACTTGCTCGACGGCCGTATGCTGCTGCTTGCATCGCACGATGTCGCCGACGCTCAGGCCCTCGATATCTCGGACATCATCACGCTCTAAATACCTACTCAGCAACAAAATGATTCGTTTTCCTCCGCCCCCATGGGGTCGGGTGTGCTATTCTATCTGCGGGGTAATACTTAGGAATACCAAGTAATACCAACGCCGTAGAAACAAACTCCGGATGCGGGCCAATCGGGTTGCCTTCACAGCCCGTCGCCCAGCCGCGTGGCCCGCATCTATCCGCACCACCGCCGTTTCAAAAAGGAAGCGCCATGGCAGAACACATGACCCCGGTTGTCGCGAAGGTCTTGCCCGAGGAAAAGGCGGCCTTCGCGGCGGCAACCCAGCTCGTGGGCACCACGCCGTCCAACGCCATCCGCATGTTTATCGCCGCGTTCAATCGCTGCGGCACCTTCCCGTTCGACATTTCGCCCAACGGGGCTTTTGGCGCTGCGCCCGATTCTCATCAACAATGACTGTCCCCAAGTGCCGGGTTTTGAGGAGGTTGGCATGCTCAATGCGCTGGTTTGGGCGCTTGCCTGTTTTGGTGTCGTCGCTGCCGATATTGCCCTGAGCATTGTTTTGTTCTCCGCGCTGGACATCGTGTCGGCACTGACGGGTTTCCCGATCGACAATCTCGATATTCAATGGTTTCAGGCCGCCGCTCAGACGGCGTCGTTTTTGATGGCGCTGCTGTGGTGGCGTTATCTGTGGCCCCGCTCCTTCATGGCGCGCCGGCAAGGTGAACGCCCGCTCGGCGGGGGAGCAAATGCTGCATGGAAGCGCATCGCATGCGTTGTCGTGATCGGCCTATCCATGCAGGTGGTCATTAGCTACCTATGCGACGGCGTGCTGTCGCTGCTGCCCGAGGTTGCGGCGGACTATAGCGAGCTCGTCGAGGAAACAGGCTTGGGCGATACCAACCTTCTTGCCGTCCTGACCACGGTGCTCGGCGCTCCGTTTTGCGAGGAGCTCCTGGTGCGCGGTATCATTTTTGAGTTCTCACTGCGTGCGTTTAATCCACAGTGCCGTCCGCTCTGGAAGCGCCGACGCCGCGCGAACGCGCAAGACAGCGCCATAGTGCCCTGGGCGGCCCCGAGTACCTGGGGTGTTGCCGCGGCAATCGTGCTGCAGGCGGCAATCTTCGGTTTTATGCACATGAACTGGGTGCAGGGCTGTTATGCAGGTGCCGCCGGCCTCATCTTTGGCTGGGTGCTCGTGACGACCGGAAAGCTCCGCTACACGATTCTGCTGCACTTTGCCTTTAACGCCGGGTCGTATCTCATGGGCCTGCTGTGGTTTGTGAACACGCCGCTCGACGTGATAATCACGGTCACCATAGCTGGCATAATCCTCGTGGAGACGATGCGCTCACTGCGCCACGCATGCGAGACGGGCATAGCGACAGCACCGCTGCCCTAGTTGCGGCGTCCGCCTCCGTTGGCACCCTGACGCCCCTGAGCTGCACGGTTGCGCCCGGCAGTGTTTTGCGCGCGCGACATGCTGCCGTGCCCCTTGCTGCCCTTGGGCCCCTTGCTGCCAGCACCACCGTGGGCCTTGCCGCCCTTCTTGCCGGTGCCATGCCCACCGCCAGCAGACGTCTCGCCCGGGCGCGGCGGCACGGGGCGAATCAGGCAATGCTTGGTGTAGCCGATCAGATCGCGGCGGCCAGCCTTTTCCAGCGCCTCGCGTACCAGCTTGTAGTTCTCGGGTTTGCGATACTGGATGAGCGCGCGTTGCATGGCCTTCTCGTGCGGGTCGCGTGCCACGTAGATCGGCTGCATGGTGCGTGGGTCCACGCCGGTGTAGTACATGCAGGTCGACATGGTGGACGGGGTGGGGTAGAAGTCCTGCACCTGCTCGGGCATGTAGCCCATGTCGCGCACGGCTTCGGCAAGGTCCACAGCTTCCTTCATGGTCGAGCCGGGGTGGCTCGAGATTAGGTATGGCACCACGTACTGCTTGAGTCCGTATTCGCGGTTCAGGCGTTCAAATTTACGGCAGAACGCGTCGTAGACGGCGCGGCTCGGCTTGCCCATCACGGACAGCACCGCGTCGCTCACGTGCTCGGGCGCTACGCGTAGCTGGCCCGAGACATGGTGCTCCAGCAGCTCGCGTAAAAACTCGTCCGAGGCATCGGCCATGGTGTAGTCAAAGCGGATGCCGCTGCGGACGAAGACCTTCTTGACGCCCGGCAGCTGGCGCAGGTCGCGAAGCAGCTGCGTGTAGCCGCTCTCGTCGACCACCATGTTCTTGCACACGCTCGGCCATAGGCAGCGCTTGTTCTTGCACACGCCGTGCTTGAGCTGCTTGTCGCAGGCAGGGCGGCTAAAGTTGGCCGTCGGTCCGCCCACGTCGTTGATGTAGCCCTTAAACTCGGGATCGCGCGTGAGCAGCTCGGCCTCGCGCATGATCGAGTCGTGGCTGCGCATCTGCAACACGCGGCCCTGGTGGAAGGTGAGGGCGCAAAACGAGCACTCGCCAAAACAGCCGCGGTTGGAGCTAATGGAAAACTTGATCTCGGCAAAGGCCGGTACGCCGCCTGCCGCGTCGTAGTCGGGATGCCAATCGCGTGCGTAGGGGAGTTCGGCAACCTCGTCCATCTCGTCTGTGGTGAGTGTTGCCGACGGCGGGTTCTGCACCACATAGACGCTGTTGGGGTAGGGCTCTACCAGACGATGCCCGGTGATGGGGTCCATGTTCTGCTGCTGCACATTAAAACTGCGCGCGTAGTTGAGCTTGTCGGCGGCAAGGTCGTCCCAGCTGGGCAGTAGGTCGTAGTCGTAGACCTCGTCGAGCGAACCCGTGCGGTAGACGGTACCGTTGATGTAGGTGATCTGATCGACAGGCAGTCCGGCATCGAGCGCGTCGGCGATCTCGACGATCGCATGCTCGCCCATGCCGTAGATGAGGATGTCGGCGCCCGAGTCGAGCAGTACCGAGCGCTTGAGCTTGTCCTGCCAGTAGTCGTAGTGGGCCAGGCGGCGCAGGCTTGCCTCGATGCCGCCGATGATGATGGGAGCGTCCTTGAACGTCTGGCGGATGAGGTTGCCATAGACCGTGACGGCTCGGTTGGGACGGCGCCCCTCCTTGCCGCCGGGGGTGTAGGCGTCGGAGTGGCGGCGGTGCTTGGTCACCGAATAGTGGTTGACCATGGAGTCCATGTTGCCGGCGCTGACGAGAAAGCCCAGGCGAGGCTCGCCGAGCACCGTGATGCTGGCGGGGTCGGTCCAGTCGGGCTGGCAGATGATACCCACCTTGTAGCCATGCGCATCGAGCACGCGGCTGATGATGGCCATGCCAAAGCTCGGATGGTCCACGTAGGCATCGCCGCAGATGTAGACAAAGTCGCACTGGTCCCAGCCACGTGCATCCATGTCGGCGCGGCTGACGGGGAGGAACTTGTCGCGGCCCGGTCGCCAGGGGCGGGCGGGCGTCGCTTGGGAATGCTTGGTGCGGGCGACCGTGGCCTGCGCCTTGCCGCCGCGCTTTTGCTGCTGGCCCTGTTTGCCTTGCTGTCCGCGTTGGCTGTTCTGAGCGTGCTGAGGCTTTTTTGCCACGATCCCTCCCGGTGTTTGTATGCTGCACGTAATTGTAACCAGTCTTTTTGGGACGGGGCTAAAAAGACTGGTGGAGTACATGAGCTGGCGGATTGGCGCGTCGATGCGGGTGCCGGCGCCGCGCCCGCTGTTTGTTTCCAGACTGTGTATCTGCGCGTTGGGGAACTCGTCTCGCGCGCACGCTATATTGTCAATGGGTTACAGTATGAACGGCGGCTATATGTCCGCCAACGCACGAGGGAGTCGTCAACAAGGAGGATGCACGACGATGCAGCGTGCCAAGCAGATATCGGAGTCTATTGAGCTGGGCATCATCTTGGCGCTCGCCGGTGGCTTTATGGACGTTTATTCGTACATTGGGCGCGACCATGTTTTCGCAAACGCTCAGACGGGCAACATCCTGCTCGTGGGTGTAAGCATCTCGGAGGGCAACTGGGCTCTGGCGGGACGCTATTTCTTCCCCGTGGTGTCGTTTGCCGTGGGCATTATGCTTGCCGACTTGGTTCACGAGCGGTTTGGCAGTGTGATTCACTGGCGTCAGGTGACGGTGTTCTTTGAAGCCGTCATCTTGCTGGGCGTGAGTTTTATCCCGGGCGGCGGTTACAACCTGCTCGCCAACTGCCTCACCTCGTTTGCCTGCGGCATGCAGGTCGAGAGCTTCCGCAAGATCCACGGTCACGGCATCGCCACGACCATGTGTATCGGCAACCTCCGTAATGCCTTGCAAAACGTGGACGACTACATCATCACCCACAAGCGCGGCTTTTTGGAAAACGGCCTGCTGTACTTTGGCGTGATCTTTACCTTTGTGTTTGGCGCCGTGCTGGGCAACTGGTGTATTGAGCGCATGGGGCTGCACTCCATTGCGGTGGCGAGCGTGCTGCTGTTTATCGCGTTTGCCATCATGTTCATCGACCGCGAGCGCGACTTGCGTTTTCGCTGGAAGGTTGCGGCCGAGGCTTGGAAAGACGTCTGCCAAAAATAGCGGCAGGATGTGGCAAGGGGGCAATCCCCTTGCCAGATAGATCGATAATGGGGAGGGGACGGTCATCTCGGCCGTCCCTTTTTTGTTTAGTGGTCAGGTGATGACGATACCAGTTGTTGAAACGCTTTAACAACTTTGATGTTCTCACGCGTTTTTTGTTTCAAAAGCGTTAGGATGGGACATATAGCGCGGGGCGTAACGGGTGCCCCGCACACGATAGGAGGCTATCAATGGCTAATCGTTTCGTTCTCAATACCATCTCTTATCATGGTTCCGGCGCCATCAAGGAGATCCCCGGCGAGCTCCAGCGTCGCGGCTACAAGAAGATCTTCGTCTGCTCCGACCCCGATCTGGTCAAGTTTGGCGTTACCGCTAAGGTGACCGACGAGCTCGACGCCGCCGGCATCGCTTGGAGCCTCTACTCCGAGATTAAGCCCAACCCCACCATCCAGAACGTCAAGGACGGCGTCGAGGCCTTTAAGGCTGCCGAGGCTGACGCTATCGTGACCATCGGTGGCGGCTCCTCCATGGACACCGCTAAGGCTATCGGCATCATTATCAACAACCCCGAGTTCGCCGATGTCCGCAGCCTCGAGGGCGTCGCTCCGACCAAGAACCACGCTGTGTTCACCATCGCCGTGCCGACGACCGCCGGTACCGCCGCCGAGGTGACCATCAACTACGTCATCACCGACCCCGAGAAGGTCCGCAAGTTCGTGTGCGTCGACACCAACGACGCACCCGAGGTCGCCGTCGTCGACCCCGACATGATGGCCTCCATGCCTGCCGGCCTGACCGCCTCCACCGGCATGGACGCTCTGACCCACGCAATCGAGGGCTACACTACCAAGGGCGCTTGGGAGCTCTCCGACATGTTCCACTTTGAGGCTATTAAGCTGATCAGCGAGAACCTGCGCGACTCCGTCGCCGAGGCCAAGTCCGGCCAGCCCGGCTCCGGCCGCGAGGGCATGGCTCTTGGCCAGTATGTCGCCGGCATGGGCTTCTCCAACGTTGGCCTGGGCATCGACCACGCCATGGCCCACACCCTGTCCGCTCACTACGACACCCCGCACGGCGTCGCTTGCGCCATGCTGCTGCCGATCGCCATGGAGTTCAACAAGCCGGTTTGCGCCGAGCGCCTGGCCAAGGTCGCCGTCGCCATGGGCGTTGACACCACGGGTATGAGCACCGACGAGGCTGCCGACGCCGCTATCGCCGCCGTCAAGCAGCTCTCTGCCGATGTGAACATCCCGCACGTCTGCGAGGCCATGAAGGCCGACGAGATCGAGGTCTTGGCCAAGGACGCCATGGCCGACGCCTGCTTCCCGGGCAACCCGCGCGAGGCGACGCTCGACGACGTCATCGAGCTCTTCAAGAAGATCTGCCCGGCTGCCTAACTTGGTTCGGCGGGCCCCTGCCCGTTAGCCCCAGAATCGTCCTCGGACATGTCGGAAGCCCCCGCTGCGCGCTTTGCGCGGCGGGGGCTTCCTTCGTCCTGCGGAAAGATTCTGGGGCTAACGGGCAGGGGCCCGCCGGCTCTTTGTCGTGGCGGGCGCTGTTTTGGGGTGCTCGATGGGTCATCTCGCTAGGTAAAAATTTGTTCGCGGTGGTATCGTTGCTGTGGGTTTAATTCGATATGAAAGGGTGACTTTGGTGTCCCAGATGGATTCTACGCTCTCCTATATTGCCGACCAGCTTAAGACGCTGACTTCGATTGCTTCTCCTACGGGCTATACCCGCGCGGCTACTGATTATCTGATGGAGACGCTTCGCGATATGGGCTTTGGGCCCGAGCGTTCTAATAAGGGCAATGTCCTGGTGGAGCTTGGTGGCGAGGGTGAGCCGCTCGTGTTGGCGAGCCATGTCGATACCCTGGGCGCCATGGTGCGCTCCATCAAGGACAATGGTCGCCTGCGCCCCACGACCCTCGGCGGGCATCAGTGGTCTACGGCCGATGGCGAGAACTGCACCGTCTACACGCGTGACGGCAATGTGTACACAGGCGTGGTCCTCAACACCGAGCCTTCGGCGCATGTGGCCGATGAGCCGGTCAAGACCATCGAGAAGAACATGGAGATCCTGCTCGATGAGAATGTCGACAGCAAGGATGATGTGCTTGAGCTGGGCATTCAGACTGGCGACATCATCGCTATGGATCCGCGTACCACGGTGACGGAGAGCGGCTACATCAAGAGCCGCTTCTTGGACGACAAACTGTCCGCGTCGATTCTGCTTGGTTTGGCCCGCGCCGTTGCCGACGGCGAGGTGACCCTTTCGCGCAAGGTTTCGCTGCTCTTTACGGTGTACGAGGAGGTCGGCCACGGCGGTGCGTTTGTGCCGGCCGACACGCGCGAGATGATCAGCGTGGACATGGGCTGCGTGGGCGATGACCTTGGCTGCACCGAGCGCATGGTGTCGATTTGCGCCAAGGATTCGGGCGGCCCCTACAACTACGATCTGGTGACCACACTGTCCAACATCGCGCGCGAGCTGGAGCTCGATTACGCCATCGATGTGTACCCGCACTACGGCTCCGACGTCGAGGCCACGCTCTCGGCCGGCTACGACATTCGCCATGGTCTGATCGGCCCCGGCGTGTACGCGAGCCACAACTACGAGCGCAGCCACATCGACGGTGTGCGCAACACCTACGAGCTCGTCCGCGCCTACGTCCAGCGCTAACGATGCAGCGGCCTCGGCTGACACAATAGTGCCGACCGAGGCCGTCCTCTCAAAGTTGCGGTGAAATAGGGACTGTTTGGCGGTTTTAAACGCTTAAACAGTCCCTATTTCACCGCAAGTTAGAGAGGGGATGGTGGCAGGGCGCTGTTATTTGATGGCGCCGGTCACGGTGCCGCCGCCCAGGACGATGTCGCCGCGGTATATAACGACAGCCTGGCCGGGGGCGATGGCGCGCTGCGGCTCGTCAAAGGTCAGCAACATTTGCCCGTCTTCGCCGCGCGTAAGGATCGCTGCCTGGTCTTTCTGTCGGTAGCGGTACTTGGCGCCCACGCGGATGCCGCCGGCATCCAGCTCGGCTTCCATGTGGTCGGCAGGGGCGCTCCAAATCCAGTCGTTGGCCGTGAGCGCCGTGGCCGTCAGGTCCTCGGCCTCGCCCAGATGCACGGTGTTGTTGACGGCGTCGACACCCGTTACGTACACGGGATGCGCCATCGCGACGCCCAGGCCTTTGCGCTGGCCGATGGTGTAGCGCAGCGCGCCGTTGTGGCGCCCGACCACGCTGCCGTCGCGCCACACAATGTCGCCCGGTGCAGCGGGATGTCCGCAGCGGCGCTCGATATAGCCCGCGTAGTTACCGTCTGGAATAAAGCAGATATCCTCGCTTTCGGCCTTCTTGGCGTTGATGAAGCCCTGCTCGGCGGCAATCCGGCGCACGTCGCGCTCCTTGTCCAGACCCGCCAGCGGAAAAATCGTGCGCGCCAGACGCTCCTGCGTAAGCGAATACAAAAAGTAACTCTGGTCCTTTTTGGGGTCCTCGCCGCGATGCAGCTGCCAGGTGCCGTCTGCCGCCTGGCTTGTTTTGGCGTAATGGCCCGTGGCGATGTAGTCGCAGCCCATGTCCAGCGCTGCATCGAGCAGCGCGCCAAACTTAATGTGGCGGTTGCAGATAATGCACGGATTGGGCGTCAGCCCCTCCTGGTAGGCGTTCACAAAGCGCTCGATTACGTTACGGTCGAAGGTTTGCTGCAAGTCGAGCACATGGTGGGGAATGCCTATGCGCTCGGCGACGGCCTCTGCGTCGGCGATGTCGCGGTCGACCTTACTCATGCCCGTGGCGGGGTCGGGTGCGGGGCAGGTGAGGCGCATGGTGGCGCCGACACATTCGTAGCCCTGGCTTTTGAGCAGATACGCGGTCACGCTGGAATCGACGCCGCCGCTCATGGCGACGAGCACGCGCTTGTTGTGCATGAGGAGGTTCTCCTTGGTGGCATGTGGCCAAAAAAGAAAAGCGGCGCGGGAGGCTGGTTCCGCGCCGCAGACATTGTAGCAAGTTCGGACGTCTCGTGGGGCATCCTGTTGGGATGAGCTCAGGCTGCCAGAAGAGAGGGGAGACCGGCGTGCCTTGGACTCGTTCTAAGAACGAGAAGCTCTAGTCCTGGAAGAGCGCCGTGGACAGGTAGCGCTCGCCGGTGTCGGCGAGCAGCGCCACGATGGTCTTGCCTTCGTTCTCGGGGCGCTTGGCCAGCTGCAGAGCGGCCCAGACGGCGGCGCCGGACGAAATGCCCACGAGCACGCCCTCCTTGTGACCCACGGCGCGGCCCGTGGCAAAGGCGTCGTCATTCTCGACGGGGATGATCTCGTCATAGACCTGGGTGTCGAGGACGTCGGGCACAAAGCCGGCGCCGATGCCCTGGATCTTGTGCGGACCGGCCTGGCCCTTGGAAAGCACCGGGGAGGTGGCGGGCTCGACGGCGACGACCTTGATCTCGGGGTTCTGCTCCTTGAGGAACTCACCCACGCCGGTCACGGTGCCGCCGGTACCAACGCCGGCGACGAAGATGTCGACCTTGCCGTCGGTGTCGTCCCAGATCTCGGGGCCGGTCGTGGCCTTGTGAATGGCCGGGTTCGCGGGGTTCACAAACTGGCCGGCGATGATGCTGTTGGGGGTCTCCTTCTGCAACTCTTCGGCCTTGGCGATAGCGCCCTTCATGCCTTTGGAGCCGTCGGTGAGCACGAGCTGCGCACCGTATGCCTGCATCAGCTTGCGGCGCTCGACGGACATGGTCTCGGGCATGGTGATGATCACCTTGTAGCCGCGGGCCGCCGCCACCGAGGCGATGCCGACGCCGGTGTTGCCGCTCGTGGGCTCGATGATGGTGTAGTCGCCGCCGCGCACGAGCTTGCCTGCCTTCTCGGCCTCGTCAATCATGTTCTTGGCGACGCGGTCTTTAACGGAGCCGGCGGGGTTGAAGTACTCGAGCTTGACGAGCACGCGGGCCTTGAGGTCCTCGTCGGCCTCAAAGTGGGTGAGCTCCAGAAGCGGGGTGTGGCCGATAAGCTGATCGATGGACGTGTAAACCTTGCTCATGATGAACCTCCAAAGTGTTCAAATGACTGGATACCGTGTGGCTTTACGGTGTGTCTAGCAGCCAAACCCACAAACCTTATAGGTTGTTCGTTTAGCTGTTGAAAAGCATGGTAGACACTAAAGCCTACTAATGCAATAGGAAAAAGATATTTATTGCAAGATGATTAACCCGCTGGACTGGAACGGGAGTTTTCAAAACCACTTTTTCGGCTAGAATTGCTTCGAACAAAAGACCGAAAGGCAGCACTATATATGTTGGTTTCCACAAAGGGCAGATATGCCCTGCGCGTTATGGTCGACCTGGCCGAGCACCAGGCGACAGGCCGTATCCCGCTTAAAGAGATTGCGGCGCGTCAGGGTATTTCGGAGAAGTACCTCGAGAATATTCTGGCTACGCTCGTGCGCGCCAACATGCTCTCGGGCATGCGCGGCAAGGGCGGCGGCTATGTGCTCACGCGCCCGCCTGAGCAGTACACGGTGGGCGAGATCTTGCGCCTGACCGAGGGCAGCCTGGCGCCGGTCGCCTGCCTGGATGGCGACTGCAAGGGTTGTTCGCGCTCTGACGAGTGCCCCACGCTCGACGTGTGGAAGAACCTGGACAAGCTTATCAACGACTACCTCGACGGTGTGACGCTCGATCAACTTGTCGCTCCCAACGAAGGCTACGACTACGTGATCTAGCCCACCTGCCATTTGGGGACGGGGTGGAAATGGCAGATTCTCTCGCCCTTTGAGACTTGGCAAATAAGAAGGCCGCCCATTTTTGTGATGGGCGGCCTTCGTTTTGGGCTGTTGAGACGGGCGCGGCCGGAATGGCCGTTTTAGCCCTCGGCGATGCTGTCGAGGATGCTGCGCATGATGGACACCAGGATGCTGCCCATAAAGGCCGATCCAAAGCTGGCGATGGAGATACCCGCGCCCAGCAGATTGACCGACAGATAGCTGGCCAGCTCGAGCATAAAGCTGTTGACTACGAGCTGAAAAATACCCAGCGTAATGATCGTGAGCGGCAGCGAGATAACCGTCAGAAACGGCTTGACGAGCGAATCGACGATGTTCAGGAACAGTCCCACGAAGGCGAAACAGACCCAGGCCTCGGCAAAACCGAAGGGCTGGATGCCGGGGACGAGGAACGTGGCAATCGCGATGGCGATCGAGGTAAAGAGCCAGTTAAGCATAAAGCGCATGGTGTGAATCCTTTCTTGCGCAGGGTGCGTCGGTGTCGCGTGAAGCGGTTTGCTGCGGCAGCTTGGACGGCCGCTCGGGTGTGCCGCCTTGTTCGGCCGCCCATTGTCTCAGATATTCGTGGAGCTTACGTGCGCATTCGGTTTCAAAACGGCGTTCGTCCTGAAAAACGCGCCGCTGGCAGAGAGTCTTGTCGCTTTAGTTTGGTGGTGTGCTACACTGCTACGGGCAAAAGCCACAGGCGTTGCCCTATTGCATAGAACGGGCGAACGATGCCCGATGTCAGTATCAACTTCGATGCCTTTTGGCGGGTTTGGCGGTGATCGATGAATATCGAGAACATGTTTGACAAGCCTGATGTCAAGCAGCTGGTCCACGCATTTAGTCTTTTGGACGACGAGAAGGATATTCAAGCGTTTTTGACCGATATCTGCACGCCGCGCGAGATCTGCGATCTTTCGCAACGCCTGCAGGTCGCGCGTTATTTGGATGAGGGCGAGCCCTATGTTGAGGTTCAGGCCCGCACCGGCGCTTCGTCCACCACGGTGAGCCGCGTTTCCAAGGCGCTCAACGGCGAGTACGGCGGCTATCGCAAGATCCTCATCAAGCTGGAGGATGGCGAGTAGGCCAACGGCAAAAAACGAATTGCACAGAACCGTCCCTTCGGGGGCGGTTTTTTGATCCTTTGGGGACGGAGGAAATCTGTTGGCGTGGGGCAAATCTGTCCGCGTGGGCGGGTAGGATGGATGCATTGATTATTGCGAACAGTTTGAGCGGAGGACCATGCCTGTTCGAATCTATACCACCAATGCCGGCACGGATTTGAGCGATGCCGAGTCGGCGCTGCTTGCCGACCTTATTGCCCGCCACGGGCGTGCCGTGCTGCTGGCGCCAACGTTTGCCGAGCTCGACCTGTGCCGTCATGATGCGGCGGAAGCCGGCGTTTCGCTGGGTATTGACTACAAGATGCCTACATCGTGGCTTCGCTCGCTTTGGGAGCTTTTGGGCGACGGGCGCGGTTTCGTCGACAACCTGCAGCGCCAGATGCTGTTTTCGGACATGGTAGCGCGTCTCGACGACGCCGACCTGCAGCCACTTTCGTGCAGCCAGGGCACAGTGCGCATGCTCGCGCGTATGGCCCGCGATGTGCTGCCAGGTGTGGCAGGGACAGGTGCCGAGCGTTGCTGCGACAACGTTTGCAAGCCCAAGCCCAAAAGCGACGCCGAGGCTCGCGTGTTTGAACTTTTGTGCGCCTATGCGTGCGGCTTGGACCGTCGAGATATGGTCGAGCCCTGCGAGGCAGCTGACATTATGGCCGGTGCCCTGGCCGATAACCTGCCGGCGTGCACCCGCGCCGTTTGTGTACGCGGCGTCACGTCATTTACGTATAGCCTGCTCGAGCTGCTGTCCGCCGTGGCAAACAACGGGGGAGAGGTCGTCGTGCTGCTTGCCCGCGAGCAGGCGGCGATGCGCGAGGAGCTTGCCGCGGCACTTGATGCCCGCGATGTGCTGTTTGAGGCCGCGCCGCTGGGGGAGGGTGCCGCCGCGCCCCAGATTGCCTCCAAGTCCGCCGCTCAGCCTACCTTTGTAGAGGTTGCCGGCCCTCACGCCCGCGCCCGCGCTTATGTGGATGCTCTTGAGAACCTGGTCACGGCATGTGATGAGTCCGTGTCGCGCGACGGCGCCGCGACAAACTCCGACCCCACGCGCGTGCTCGTGGTTTCCGCCCGGGCACCCCAGCTGTTCGGCGAACTCGCTGCCCGTTTGGCGGCGCGTCACATTGCGGCCGAGACGACTGAGTTCACGGCGTTTTCCCAATCCATTGCGGGCAGGCAGTTTGCGGCGCTTGCCGGCCTGATCGAGCGCATGAAGGCCGCCGATGAGGGCATGGCGTCAAAGACCGAATGGTGGCCCGCGCCGGAGCTTACCGACTGGATCTACAGTCCGCTTTCGGGCGCCGATGCCGCCAGCGCGCGAACCTTCGATAAGAACATGCGCCTGTCGCGCAGCAAGACCACTGCGGGCGTCAAGAGCCTGCTGCAGAGCGTGCAGGGCCAGGTGAGGGGCGCCCGCAAGGCTGCCAGCGAAGAAAACTGGTTTAAGAACGTGCCATGCGTGGTCTCGGACGTGTTTCAGGCGCTGTGGCGCGACAAACCCGTGACGGCGCTCAAGGCCATGCTCGCCGTTGCCGAGGCGCTGCCCGATCGCGCTCTAGGCGGCCTTGACGGTCAGGCCCGTCGCCAGGCAGAGACGGCTCTGCTGCGCCATGCCATCGACATCCTTATGAACGATGCACGTACGCTCGACGTGTCGCAGGCTGCGACCGTGCCCGTGCTCGATGGCGTTCGTACCAAGGTGGACAAGCGCAGCACCGCATACGATTACGAGACCTACGAGGTCGACCGCGCGCCGCGCGCCCAAGTGCGCTTTGCATCGCTTGCCGATGCGGCAGGCCTGCGCCCCGATAGCTACGATGCCGTGCTGTTTGCCGACGTCGACCTGGACAGTTATCCGCTCTCACATGAGGAGGGCCCGCTGGCCACGCTGACGGCAGAGTTAGATCGCAGCGGCGTGACGCTTGAGCCTGCGGCCTTGCTGCGCGCACGCTTTGGCCGCGCGATGCAAGCGGCACGCGGTCCGGTTGCGCTCGCCCGTGTGACCCACGATCGTCAGGCGCGCGAGTGCTATCCGGCGGCCGTGTGGACTGAGTTGCGTGCGCACGCCAAGGCCGCTGACGACGCTAAGGCCGCCGCCGACGCCAAGGTTGCTGACGCTGACAAGGTCGCTGACGACGCTAGAGCCACCGGCAACGCTAAGGCCGCTGGCGCCGACAAGGCGAAGTGCGTGGGCGAGGGTGATATCGTAAGGGACTTCGATTTCGCCGCCGGCGAAGGGCTCGAGTGCAAGCGCGTGACCTGCGAACCCCCTCAGCATCTGAGTGCCGAGGCTGTGCCGTATCTGGTTCTGCGCCGCCGCGACGGCGAGGGCGAGGACGCGCCGCTCGTGCCACGCTTAACGTCCGCCTCGCAGATCGAGGCCTATTCCACCTGTCCGCTGTGCTGGTTCGTCTCGTATCGCGTCAAGCCCCAGTCTATCGATGCGGGCTTTGGCAACATGGAGAAGGGCAACTTTGTCCACGACGTGCTGGAGCATCTGCATGCCCGTCTGCCGCAGGAAGGCATGGAGCGCGTGACACCCATGAATCTGCCGCGCGCGAAGGAGCTGCTGCACGAGGTCTTTGCCGAGACCCTGGCCGAGCACGCCGGCAAGCGCGGTACCGAGGGCCCGCTGGTGCCGCTCTCTCCAGTGGAGGAGCGCCAGGTGGCCGAGATTTTGCCGCAGCTGGAGGGCGTGCTTGCCTACGAGTCCGAGGCGCTCGCGCCCTTCGCGCCGCGCTACCTGGAGTTTGCGTTCAACGAGCTCCAGGTCGAGTATGCCGGTTGGCCACTCGGTGGGCGCATCGACCGCGTTGACGTGGATGCCGAGAATCGCGCCGTGGTAATCGACTACAAGCATCGTTCGGGTGTCGAGGAGTTTAAGCTCGCCGACCCCACGGTGCGCGACGAGGAATCGGGCACGGCGCCCATCGACGATCCGCGCTGGTTGCCGCCACATACCCAGACGCTCATCTACGCCCAGGCCATGCGTCGGGCGCTGGATTTGGACACCCGCGCGGCGCTCTACTTTTCGACCAAGGGCGGCAAGCCGGCGTTGCGCGGCGCCGCGAGCACCGAGCTGCTCGAGGAAGAGCGCGGCGACGGTCGCATCCCGGGCCTTAAGAAAGGTTTCCCCGGCGAGGGTGGCAGCATGGACTTCGATGCGCTGCTCGATTGCGTGGAGGCCGGCATCGCCGAGCGCCTGCGCGAGCTCGAGGCAGGCAACGTTGCCGCCGTCGACTCGACGTCGGCTCAGGCCGTGCATGCGCGCTGCTCGTATAACCACGAAGGAACGTTTGTAAGGAGGGACGTGTAGACCATGGATCTTTCGACTTTGATGCCGCAACAGCTGCAGATCGTCAAAACGCTCGACCGTCCGCTGTTTGTCTCGGCGGGCGCCGGTTCGGGCAAGACCTTTACCCTCACGCGCCGCATCGTCTACGCGCTCTCGCCCGAATCCGGTCCGTTTGTCGAGCATCTGGATCAGGTGCTCGCCATTACCTTTACCAAAGATGCCGCGGCCGAGATTCGCGACCGCGTGCGTCGCGCGCTTATCGAAGAGGGTATGAACGAGGAGGCCCTGACCGTCGACGACGCTTGGATCTCGACCATTCACGGCATGTGCTCGCGTATCCTGCGCGCGCACGCGCTGGAGCTGGGCATCGATCCCGAGTTCACGGTGCTTACCGATACCGATGAGCTTATGGATCAGGCTGTCGAGCATGTGCTGGGGCGCGCGACGGCGCCCGATACCGCGCCTGAGCTCGCTGCCCCGCTTAAGGCCCTCTACGCTTGGTATCCCATGGCGGGCGAGGGCGGGCCGTTTGGCGCCGGTACCACCATCAAAGGGCTGGTGCGCGACCTGCTGGAGCTATCGAGCCAGCTGCCGGGCGGCATGGACGATGTGTGCGTGGCGCGCGGCCAGGCTGACACCTCTGCGCTCGCCGATGCCTATCGCGCGGCGCTGGGCGCAAGCAAGGCCGCGACCGAGAAGGCGCAGACGGCGCTCGACGCCATCGACGCGTTCGAGGCGAGCGGCAAAACCATGGAGGATGCGGCGCGACTCATGATGTCGTGCGGCATGCCTCGGGCGAGCAAAGCGTTCCCCAAGGAGCAGGTCGAGCTGCTCAAGGCCGAGGCTGCCGATGCATTTATCAATATCGTGCTCGCCTGCGGTGGTCCCGCGCTCGATGCACTGGTGGGGCTTGCTCGTGCTGTGGAGGCGGAATACCGCGCGCTCAAGGCTGACCAGTCCGCGCTTGATAACAACGACCTGCTGCGCATGGCGTACGAGGCGCTGCGCGATTATCCCGCCATCCGAGCGGCCTATGAGGGTCGCTTTAAGATGGTCATGATCGATGAGTTCCAGGATACCGACCAGATGCAGGTCGATTTGATCCGTTACCTGACGGGCGCGGGGGAGCGCGCACTGTGCACCGTAGGCGATGCGCAGCAGTCGATCTACCGCTTCCGTGGCGCCGAGGTCGAGGTATTCCGTCGCCAGGAGCGCAAGGTGGGCTCCTCTGCTGCGCCCGAGACGGCTGCCGCATCCGATGCCCCCGCCGGCGAGCTCGTCAAACTCGTGCGCAACTTCCGTAGCCACGACGAGGTGCTGCGCTATGTGGCGCGCGTCTTTGACGGCGACACCGGTGGTTTGATGCAGGGGTTCTTGGATCTTGAACCGAGCGACAAACGCAAGGACAAGCTCAAGGCAAAGGCGTCGCGCCGCCAGGCGCTGTTCGTTGCCGGTGGCAGCACACAGGAGCGAACGCAGGCGAAAGCTCGTGCGATTGCGGAGCGGTTCCAAGCGCTCGTCAAAGCGGGGCAGCCCCAGGGCGATATGGTGTTGCTGCTGGGTCGCATGACCAATGCCGACGTCTATGCGCAGGCCTTCCGCGACCAGGGGCTCGACTGCGTTATCGCGGGCGGCTCGGTCTTTGCCCAGGCAGCCGAGGTGCAGACGGTGCGTGCCCTGGTCTGCGCACTCGCCAATCCGGCCGATACGGCGCAGGGCCTTATGCCACTGCTCGCCTCGCCGATGTTTGCGCTCGGCGTCCAGGAGTTCCTGGCGCTGGCGACCAAGCTCGATAGCGAGACGGGGGAGACCTCGCGCCGGAATATCGACGTGGGCATCATGAGTGATTTCGACGTGCCGGGTTTGCAAGACTTGCCGCTCGTGACGCGTGCCCGCGAGGTGCTGCGGTATGCGCTTCGTCGCGTGGGCCGCGATTCGTTCGCCGCCATCGCGCGCGATACTGTCAACGCCTCCGGCTGGTTTGTGCGTCTGGCACAGCGTGGTCCCGAGGGCAAGGCCATTGCCGCCAACGTGCTTAAGGCGCTCGATGCCGTGGCCGAGGCGGAGGCCGAGTTCGGTAACTCGCCGCGTTCCATTGCGCTTGCCTTCGACCACTTCTTGGCGGGCAAGGAGGCCCCAGGCGCCCTCAACGAGGAGGGCGACGGCGCGGTGCGCATCATGACGGTGCATGCCTCCAAGGGCCTGGAGTATCCGGTCGTGGCGGTTGCGGAGTGCTTTGGCGTGCGTAAGTCCTCGGGTGCGGCTCAGATGGGGCGTGTCGAGGGCGGAGCGCAGGTCGTGGCACTGCCGGCACGCTTCGACGGCGTTAAACTCGCGGACGGCACGTTCGTGAAGGGCGATGACGTCAAAAAGCAGTTTGAGCACGCGTTTAAGGGCAAGGGCACGTCGCTGTGGCTGCCGCCAGAGCTCATGGAGGATGTCTGCGCGACGGGTTCTCCCGCCGAGGCATTTGCCCGCCTGCGCAACGACGACCTGCAGCTTTCGCTCGAGGAGCGGGCTCGCTTGCTCTATGTCGCCATGACGCGAGCGCGCGAGCTGGTCATTCTGGCGATGGATGTCGGCGTGAGCCGCGGCAAGGTGACGGCGCCGACCTTCGATGTCGAGACGGATCTGACCTACGACGTGCTGCGCCGCATCCTGCCGACCGACAGCCTGGACATGCCGCAGCTCGATGCCGACCGCCTGGTGTTCGACAACTCCCAGCCGGGCGACTACGAGCTCATTTCGCTTTCGGACTTTACCTTTGGCGAGCAGGCGTTTGAGGCCAACGCTTCGCTGGATGCCGAGGGCAGGCTTGTCCGCGGCGATGCGGAGCCGGAGGGTGCCGGTGCAGATGCCCGCGCCGCCGTTCCCGGTCCTGCCGACCCCGAGCCCGATGCGTTTGAGCTCGTGTATCCCCAGGCGGTGGGCGTGCGCATGGGCACCTGCCCGTATCCGGCGCGCGATTCGTACAGCTACTCGTCAATTGCCGCGGCGCTGCATGCCGAGTCCGAGGACCGTGCCGCCGAGGCACACATGCCCATGGACGAGGCCGGCGATGATGCAGAGTCGGATGGCTCGGAGATGACGGATGCGGACGTGACCGCTGCCGAGCCCGCCGGCAATCCCATGGCGCTGGGCTCGGCCTTCCATGCTGCTTGCCAGTGGCTCATCGAGATGGGTGCCGATGCGTTGCCCGCTGCGCGCGCCGACGCCCTGGCTCGCCTGTGGCGCTTGACGCCAGAACAGCGCGAGCGCTTCGATGTCGCTCTGGATCGCTGGCTCAAGTCGTCGGTCCGTGCCGAGCTGCTTGCCTGGCCGTGCGTTCGCGCCGAGGCGCCGTTCTTTTCGCTGGGCTGCGAGGACGAGGACATCGCTCGCTACGGTGCATATGCCGAGGGCGCCATCGACGCTTTGGCGACGAACCCGGCGGATTCGTCACGCGCGCTGGTCATCGACTACAAGACGGGCGGCACACCGGACGAGACGCCGGAACAGCTGCAGGAGAAGCACGCCCTGCAGGCGCGCGTCTACGCGGATGTTTTGCACAAGGCGGGCTTTGAGGCCGTGACCGTTAAGTTCGTCCGCGTGGAGCAGGCCGATCCAACCATCTTCGTCGAACCCGCCGAACCTCAAGTAGTCACCTACAACCTCTAGCCCTCAAATAACTTGCGGTGGAATACGGACTGTTTTGGCCAAAAAAGCTGCCAAACAGTCCGCATTTCACCGCAACTGCGTGAGTAGCCGTGTGGGTTTGGCTAGGTTCGGGTGCTGCCCGTGCCGTGGGGTAAAATCGTTCAGTCAGAACACGAACCCGCATCGGAGCTCATCACATGGCATTCGTCCATCTGCACAACCACACCGTCTTCTCCATGCTCGACGGCGCAACCCGTATCCAGGATATGGTCAATCGCGCCGTAGAGCTGGGCATGCCCGCCGTCGCCATTACCGACCACGGCTACATGTATGGCGTACCCGACCTGGCGCTGGCCTGCGACGCCGTCAACCACAACACGCCCGAGTACAAAACCTGGAGCCACGACAAGGCCTTCTTGGAAAAGGACCGCCGCGACGAGCTGGTGGAGCCCGATCCCGAGTCCAGCCCGCGCGAGCATGCCCAGTATGCGAAGGACATGGCCATGTGGGACGAGAAGGGCAACATCGACGAGCTCAAGCCGCCCCTGGTCATCAAGCCCATCTTTGGCTGCGAGGTTTACTTTACGCCGGACGAGACGCTCGCCCGCGACCATAAGCCCGAGCTCTACCACATGATCCTTTTGGCCAAGGACCAGGAGGGCTACGTCAACCTGATGCAGACGGTCTCCGAGGCCGCCGTGCAGGGCTTTTACTACAAGCCGCGCGTGACGCTCGACAACCTGCGCCGCCATGCCAAGGGCATGATTTGCACCAGCGCCTGCATCGCGGGCATCATCCCCAAATACATCGACCGCGGCGACATGGAAGGCGCCATCAAGTGGGCCGAGACCTTCCGCGACACCTTCGACCCCGGCGATTTTTACATCGAGATTCAGGAACACGGCATTACCACCGATAACGGCCTGACCGACGAGCAGATGGACCGCACGCTCATCGACATTGCCAAACAGGTGGGCGTCAAGGTCATCGCCACCAACGACTTCCACTACCTGCGCCGCGAGGACGCCCCCGTGCAGGACGTCATCATGTGCATTGGCATGAACGCCAAGGTCGACGACCCCAACCGTATGCGCATGACCGGCTCGGAGTTTTACATGAAGACCGAGGAGGAGATGCGGGCGATGTTCCCGTATTGCCCCGAGGCCTGCGACAACACGCTCGAGATCGCCGACAAGTGCTACGTCGAGCTCGACTGGGACTCCATCATCCTGCCGCGCTTCCCGTTGCTCGACCCCGGCGAGACGCACGAGAGCCAGTTCCGCCGCGAGTGCGAGAAGGGCCTGCGCCAGCACTACGGCGACGACTGGGCCACGCGCGAGATCGGTGGCGTCAACATCAAAGAGCGCTTTGAGTACGAATACAAGGTCATCTGCGACAAGGGCTTTGCCGCCTACTTTTTGATCGTTGCCGAGTACGTGCAATGGGCCAAGGACAACGGCATCGGCGTCGGCCCCGGCCGTGGTTCTGCCGCCGGCGCTATCGTCGCCTACGCCATGAACATCACCGCGTTCGACCCGCTCGAGAACGGCCTGATGTTCGAGAGGTTCCTGTCCCCGCAGCGTACCGAGATGCCCGATATCGATATGGACTTCGACGATGAGCGGCGCCTCGAGGTCGTGGAGCACGTTCGCCAGCTCTACGGTCCCGAGAAGGTCACCCACGTCATCACCTACTCGACCATTAAGGCCAAGCAGGCCATCAACGACGCCGCACGCGTCCTGGACTACCCGGTCTACATGGGCCAGCGCCTGTCCAAGATGGTCTCGAGCGACCCCAAGGTCAAGCTCAAGCAGGTGCTCGAAAAGCAACCCGGCAAAGAGGATCTGTTTAACCCCGACTTTGCCGAGGCCTATAAAAAGGACGACGACGCCCGCCGCATCATCGACACGGCGCTCTCGATCGAGGGTCTCACCCGTGGCGAGGGTGTGCACGCGTGCGCCGTTCTGATCTGCCGCGACCCCGTCAACGAGCACGTGCCCACCAAGCTCGACACCAAGGGTGGCGTCGAGATTACCCAGTACGAGGGCCATACCGTTGCCGACATGGGCCTGCTCAAGATGGACTTCCTGGGCCTGCGTACGCTGACGGTTATCTCCAAGGCCAAGGCAAACATCAAAAAGAACTTCGGCATCGACATCAAAGAGGAAGAGATCCCCTTTGACGACCCCGAGATCTTTAAGCTCATGGGTTCCGGCCACACTGCCGGCGTCTTCCAGGTCGAGTCCGCCGGCATGACGGCCACGATCAAGAACATGAAGCCCACCGAGTACAAGCACGTCGTAGCATTGATCGCCCTGTACCGCCCGGGCCCGCTGGGCGCCGGCATGGTTTCGTCCTACATCAACCGTATGAACGGCAAGGAGCCGGCGGTCTCCTACGACGACCGCCTGGACGACATCCTGGGCGAAACCTACGGCACCATGGTCTACCAGGAGCAGGTTATGCTCATCTCCGTCGAGATGTGCGGCTTCTCCAAGGGCGAATCGGACTCGCGTATCCGTAAACCCGTGGCTAAGAAAAAGATCAAGCTGCTCACGTCGACGGTGCTGCACTGGGAGGATGGCTCGGACGAGACCACCTACGACCACTGGATGAACGGCGCTATCAAGAACAACTACACGCGCGAGGTCGCCCAGAAGATTTGGGACGATGTTCTCGAGTTTGCGTCTTACGCCTTTAACAAGTCGCACTCCGCCGGCTACGCCATTCTGGTTATGCAGACGGCATGGCTCAAGGCGCACTATCCGCACGAGTACATGGCGGCCGTTCTGACGTCCTACACGGGCAAGACCGACAAGATCGTGCACTACGTCTCGGCATGCCGTCACGACGGCATCCCCGTGCTGTCGCCAGATGTCAACGAGTCCGGTACCGAGTTCACGGCTACCAAGGAGGGCGTGCGCTTTGGTCTGGCCGGCATCCGCGGCGTGGGCACCGGCGTGGCGCAGGCGATTATCGCCGAGCGCGAGGCGGGCGGTCCGTTTAAGACGCTGCACGACTTTGTCGAGCGCGTGGACTCAAGTCAGGCCAACCGTCGCGTGATCGAATCGCTGATCAAGGCAGGCGCCTTCGACTCCACGGGCTATCCGCGCCGTCAGATGATGCACTTTGTTGACAAGAACAACCCCGAGAACATCATCGACGCCGCGATAAAGCGCCAGAAGGACCGTGCGAGCGGCCAGACCTCGTTCTTCGATATGTTTGGCGACGTTGAGGGCTCGGGCTTCGAGGTCAGCGTGCCCGATCCGGACGGCCAGGAATGGGACCGACACCTCAAGCTGAGCCAGGAGAAAGAGGTTCTGGGCATCTATGTCTCGGACCACCCGCTGCGCCCGTTTGAGTATGCACTAGCCAAGGCTCGTGACTTCTCGTTCTCGCAGATCGACACCGGCTACGAAGTTCAGAATCCTACGGGCGGCACCATCAACCAGGAGATTCCCGAGGGCAAGGCGCTGTGGTGGGCCGGCATGGTCTCGAGCGTGTCCAAGCGCGTGACCAAAAACGGCGATCCCATGGGCATCGTGCAGCTCGAGGACATGGAAGGCGAGGCCACGGTCGTGGTGTTCCCCAAGACCTACAAGGAGGCCGAGGGGTATCTGTACGGCGAGGTCGATCCCGAGACCGGCGCGCAGCTGTCCGACGCCTTTGTGCGCATTAAGGGCAAGCTCGAGCGCTCGGACCGCGGCGACCAGATCATCGCGCAGGAGATCGTGCCGCTGGAGCTCAACGAGGAGAACAACAAGCCCAAGGTCTTTGAGGTCATGGTGCCCAACAGCCGCTTTAGCCAGGGCAATATGGCGCGTCTTGCCACGGTGCTTACCACCAACCCGGGCGGCGACCGCGTGGAGATCTTTATCGAGCAGGTGGACGGGCGCGTGCTGCGCGCCGAGGTGCCTGCCAAGGTCAACGCGCGCTCGATTCCGCTGCTGGCCGAGGCCAAGGCGATTGTGGGTAATCAGGGACGCGTGACGGTTATCTAAGCTACCCCGGGTGAGATTGGAGGAAGTGATGGCGCAGGGGACGTTTGTGCGGGCGCTTCGCAAAGAGGCGGCGTTGAGCGGCACTTTTATGAAGGGCCGCTCGCTCATGCTCAACGGCGCCGTGCTGTCGATTGAGGACAGCGGCTCGCGCTTCTCCAAAAACGTGACGGTTGAGGGCTCGGTGCGCGGCTCGCGCGGCGACCTGTACAAGACGCACGTGGCGCTCGATATGGACGAGCACGAGGTGGTCGACTACGACTGCGACTGCCCCGCCGCATACCGCTATCCCGGTATGTGCAAGCACGCCATCGCCACGGCGCTGGCGTACCTGGACGCCAACGGCATTGAGCCTGTTGAGGGGCTGCGCACGCCGGTTCGCACGTTTACGGCGCAGCCGAAACGGCCCGCGCGTGCCGCGTCCGCCGCGCCGGCCGTCAACCCCAACTTTCCCTTCCCGGCGCCCGTCCCCACGAGCCCGAGCCTTGTGGCGGCGCTTTCCGATCTTTCGGACGCGCGCATGGATGAGCTGGCGAGTATGCGCCGCAAGCTTGCCGGTGCCGTTGATCCCGACGCCCCCAAAGCGGCGTTGGAGCCCTCGTTGGCGCCGTACTACAATCCGCTGTTCGCTGACCGCTTTAGCTGGGCGCTTGAGCTTCGCATTCGCTGTGGATCGGTCTCCTACGTGGTCAAGGACATCGACGGCATGGCCGATGCCTACGTGCGCGGCGGCACGTTCTCCTATGGCAAGAAGCTCACGTTTGTCCATTCACCTGAGGCCTTTGACGAAACATCGGCAAAGCTGCTCAACCTTGTCGTGACGACAGTTGCCTATCTCGATGACATCACAAGCTCGCGTTCGGCGTCGTACGACTTTGCCCGCAGCGGTTTTGTTGCCGAGCGTCAGTTGCCGCTGTCCGAGCATAGCATCGTATATGTGCTGGACCTGCTGCGCGGCCAGACCATCTCCTTTGAGCCCGCCTGGTCGCGCGGGACGACGACGCATCGCACCTACGACGTGGCGGTTGAGCTGTCTCCGCAAGGGGAGGACGAGGCGTCCGCTAAGCGCCCACCACTCCTTGCCGTCAAAATCGCGCCGGCGGCTGGTGGTAGCTATGACCTGCGCCTGCCCGCCGATATGTACTGCTTTGCGTCGGGCGATGCCGCCTACTTGGTTGACACGCGCCGCGCGCGCCGTACCGACGCTGCATTTGCTCAGCATGCCGCACCTTTTTTGTCGCGCTTGCTGCCGTGCCGCACGCCCGCCCATATTGCCGCCGAGCAGGTGGGGGAGTTCTGCCGTATGGCGCTGCCCATTTTGCGCGACTATACCGACCTTACCGCGCCCGCTGCGCTCGATACCGTGGCGCCCGAGCCGAGCTTTGCCATGGCAATCGGCGTCGACGATGGGCTCGTGACCTGCAAGATTACGGTTACCTACGGCGACTGGTCGGCGGATCTCTTTAGCCTGGGCGCTCCGGGCAGCCCCTTCGAAGAGCAACGCCCGGGCGTGCCACCGCGCGACGAGGTGGCAGAGTTTCGCGTTATGGACACGGCGGCTCTGTATTTCGACTTTTACGAGGGCGGCCTGGCGTTTGAGGAACGCGATGACGAGAGCCTGTTCCACTTGCTGACCGAGGGCCTGTCTGCCCTGTCCGAGCTGGGCGAGGTCATGCTCAGCGACCGCTTGCGCCAGGTCTCGGTCCGCCCTGCGCCCAAGCTTTCGGTGCGTGCAACCGTCAAGAGCAACCTGCTCGACGTCGAACTGGGTGCGAGCGGCCTTTCGGCGGCAGACCTTGCCATCTATCTGGACTCGTACAAGCGCCACCAGACGTTTGCGCGTCTGACGTCCGGCGACATTGTGCGCCTGGATGAGGGAGCGCGCGCCGCGTTTGGCCTTGCCGAGGACCTGGGCGTCGATGCCGTCGACCTGCTCGACGGCGTGTCGCTTCCCGCATCGAGTACCCTGTTTGTCGATAGCATGCTCGCGCGCACGCCCGCGCTCGAGGCCGATCGCGATGCCGCGTTCCGCCGCACCGTCGAGCGCCTGGACACGCTCGGCAAGATGGACTTTACGGTGCCGGCATCCCTTAAGGCCACGCTGCGCGGCTACCAGGTCGATGGCTACCAGTGGCTCGGTTCGCTCGAGCACCTGGGCCTTGGCGGTATTTTGGCCGACGACATGGGCCTGGGCAAAACGCTGCAGATGATCGCGCATATCCTGGCGCGCGTGGAGGCGGGGGATACCAAGCCCACACTCGTGGTATGCCCGGCATCGCTCGTGTACAACTGGACTGCCGAGCTGGAGCGCTTTGCTCCGTCGCTCGACGTGTGCGCCATCGTGGGCGCCAAGGCTCAGCGTCGCGTGCAAATTGCCGGCGTGGCCGAGCACAACGTGGTCGTGACCTCGTATGATCTCATGCGCCGCGATATCGACGAGTATGCCGAGCAGGACTTTGCCCGCGTGGTACTCGACGAGGCCCAGTACATTAAAAACCCGCTCACCCAGGTGTCACGCGCCGCCAAGCGCCTGCCCGCCGGTGTGCGCTTTGCCCTGACGGGCACGCCCATCGAAAACCGCCTGTCTGAGCTCTGGAGCATCTTCGACTTTTTGATGCCGGGCCTTTTGGGCACGCGCGAGACGTTTGCCAAGCGCTTTGAGAGCCCGGTCGAACACGCCGAGGGTGACAGCGCCGCTCGCCTGCAGGCGCTCGTGTCGCCGTTTGTGCTGCGTCGTGTTAAGGAAGACGTGGTCGCCGACCTGCCCGAGAAGATCGAGGACGCCGTCATGGCACAGCTCACCGGCGAGCAGCGCAAGCTCTACCTGGCTAACCAGGATCGCATTGCCCAGCAGGTGCAGCATCGCGAAGCCAGTGAGTTTAAGAAGGACAAGCTCAAGGTGCTTGCCGAGCTCACCAAGCTGCGCCAGATCTGCTGCGATCCGCATCTACACTACGAGGACTACAAGGCGGGGAGCGCCAAGCTCGATGCTTGTATGGAGCTCGTGCACGACGCACTCGACGGCGGGCATCGCATCCTGTTGTTCAGCCAGTTTACGGGTATGCTCGATATCATCGGTAAGCGCTTGGCCAAGGAGGACATCGCCTTTCTTAAGCTCACGGGCGCTTCGTCTAAGGAGAGCCGCGCCAAGATGGTCGCGCAGTTCCAAGCGGGCGAGGTTCCGGTCTTTTTGATTTCGCTCAAGGCGGGCGGCGTGGGCCTTAACCTGACGGCGGCCGACGTGGTCATCCACTACGACCCGTGGTGGAACGTGGCGGCGCAGGACCAAGCGACCGACCGCGCGCATCGTATTGGCCAGCAACATACCGTGACCGTGTACAAGCTCATCGCCAAGGATACGATCGAGGAACGCATTATGCAGATGCAGGAGTCCAAGCGCGACCTGGTCAACAGCGTGCTCGGCGGCGACGGAATCTCTTCGGCGCTGTTTACCCGCGAGGATGTTCTGGCGCTGCTCGGCGGCGACGGGCGCTAACCCGCTCGGGTGGGGCCGCCAGGGCGGATGGCACACGCTGCCCCATCGTCCCCGCCCGTTATGTGTTCATTTGCAATGCCGTGGATGGTTTGTCTGCCTTTGGGCATAAGAACCATCAAGAACATTGGCACATCAGCAAAGGAGAACATCATGGCGAAATTCTTTAAGGACCCCGATGGCAAGCTCATTGCCGCCCTTGACAACGACGTTGCAACCCCTGCCGGTTGCACGGAACTGACCGCAAACACTGAGGACGCGGCGCACGAGAAGCACGTGCCTGTTGTCGAGACCGAGCGCGACGGTCACGTGATTCGCGCGCGCGTGGGCTCGGTCGAGCACCCCAGCCTGCCCGAGCACTATATTGAGTGGATCGCTCTTGAGGCCGAGGGCCGCTTAGAGGTCCATTACCTTGAGCCCGGCATGAAGCCCGCGACGTTTTTTGCCGGCGGCTCCAAGACCGGTACCGTCTATGCCTACTGCAACCTGCACGGGCTGTGGTCCGCGACATTCTAGGAGCGCGCCCCCGCTCGGGGTATCATAGCTAGCATATGCACATGCGAGCGCCGACTGCATTATGCGGCCGGCGCTTTTACTACGATTTCGATGGTTTACGACGGAAAGGGCTGAGCCATGAAGCTCGCGCTTGCACAGATCGATATGCGCCTGGGTGATATTGAGGGCATTTGCGGCCGCATCGAGGACCAGGCTCGTCTGGCCCACGAGCGCGGGGCGCGCGTGCTGTGCGTTCCGGCTCCGCTCTTTATGGGCGCCATGCCCGGGGGCCTGGTGGGCACTGCCGACTTTGAGCACGACATGCTTGCCGGCTTGACTGGTGTCGCCGAGCGTATCCAGGAGCTTGACATGATCTGCATCGTGCCCGCGGCGGTTTCGTTTGAGGGCCAGCCGCTGCTCGACTACATGATGCTCAAGGACGGTCATGTGGTGCCGGCGCGTTCGAGCATTGCCCTGCAGCGTGGTGAGAACAACGACACGCGTTGGGCGCCGCCGGTGTTCGACGTGGACGGCGTGCGCATTGCCGTGATTTTTGACTTGGACCGCGAACTCGAGATGTTGCCGACCGGTGTTGACCTCATTGCGTATTTCCAATTCAACGCGTTTGACATGACCGACCGCGAGACTGCTGCCATTGCCGCCGTACGCAGCGGCGCCTACCGCAAGATCGCATCCAAGCGCAGCGTGTGGTTTGCCTGCATGGCGCCGGTCGGTGCCTATGACGAGTCGGTGTATACCGGCGGTTCGTTTGTGCTCGACGACTGTGGTCGCGTGGTGGCCCAGGCGCCGTGTTTTGAGGAGAGCCTGCTGGTTCAGGAGATCCAGCGCGGCGTGATGCTCGATGCCCTGGAAGATCACGAACTGCCCGAGTTCCGTTCCGAGGAGTGGCTGTGGCAGGCGCTGGTGCTCGCCGTGCGCGACAACGCCCGAGCCCACGGTGCGTCGCGTGCTGTGGTGGCACTCGAGGGCGACTTGCCGTCATCCCTGCTGGCGGCGCTGGCCGTCGACGCTCTGGGCCCGCGTAATGTGATTGGCCTGGTGCTGGGGCGCAACCGTATCTTTACGCCGGCGCAGGAAGAGGCCGAGGCTGACCGCTGTGCCGCCGTCCGCGCCATCGCTGAGCGTCTGCACATTCGCACCGTCGAGCGCGATGCGCCGGATGCGGCGCGTGTGCTCGATCGCGACGTGTCGGCGGGCGATGCCGAGCGTCTGCGCTCGCGTACGCTGGGCCTCATGCTGGAGGACACGGCGCTCGAGTTGGGTGCGATGGCGCTGAGCCCGCTGTCCAAAACCGAGTACGCGCTGGCGGCGCCGGCGCTTTGCGGCGGCTACCAGGGCGATTATGCGCCCTTTGGCGATGTGTACCTGTCGACGCTTGAGTTTGTGGCGCGCGTGCGCAACCGCACGTCTGCCGTGGTGCCCCAAGAGCTCGTGACGCTCAACGCGGTGGAAGATTGTATGGAGCGAGTGCTGGCGCAGGCGCTCTCGACGCTCGACGGTCCGGTCGATATGCTCGACCGCGCGGCACAGCTGCTCGGCGGGCTCGAGCCGGGTGAGGTCGATGGTGCGCTCGAGTCGCACGTGGACCGCAATCGATCTTTCGACGACATCCCGATGGCCGCTGGCAAGCCTGAGGCCTGCTCGCTGCTGCTGATGCTCGTGCGTCAGGGCGAGGCCGCCCGCCGCATGCTGCCGACGGTGCCGATTGTCTCGTCCCGTTCGTTTGCCGAGCGCGCCTGGCCGTACATGCTTGCGTGGTCCGATCTGGGGCTCAACGGCAAGGAGCGCATGACGGTTGATTCGCTGGCGCGCGCCGAGGTGCGTCGCTTTGCCGACGACGATACGAGTGACCGTATGCGCGGTGAGATGATGGGCATTTTGGGTGAGCTGCTGGGTATTTCGCCCGAGCAGATGGAGGAGCTGCGCTCCGAGGACGGCCAGCGCCGCCTGCACGAGGGCATGAAGAAGTTTGAGGGCGAGGTCCAGGACGCCATCGATAAGATGATGGGCGGTCAGGGCGGCCCGCAGGGTGGACCCCAGGGCACGCCGATGCTGCATCCGCCGGTGGATCCCCGTCAGTTTCCTTTTTTCTCGCAGAACTAACTATGGGATAGGGCCAAGGTTACGCGGTTTTACCAAACCGCGTAACGAGTCGACGCTGCGCGAGCCCCTGCCGGGCAATCTGCCGCTCAAACCGTCGCTTGCGTACAGAAGTACGCGGCGCTCCTCTTTCGCGACACCTTGCCACGGCAGGGACTCGCTCGCTGACTTATGCTCAACCTATGGTTCAACCTTGCTTGCTAGATACGGTCGCTGTTGTGTTATTCTAGAACAGACGTTCGTGAATGATGCGCGGGGCCTTGTCTTGCGCTGTGCTTGTGGCGAGGGGAGGTCGGCTTGGTTATCTTGGGCATTGACCCCGGTTTGGCTCATACGGGTTGGGGGATTATCGAGGAGCGGCGTGGCGAGGTTCGCTGCCGTGCCTATGGCTGCATCGAGACCAGCGCGGGTAGTCCGCTCGCGGTGCGCCTGTCGCATATCGCCCGCGACCTCAAGGGCGTCGTGGAGCGTTATCGACCCGATACCGCTGCCATCGAGAGCATTTACTTTGGCGCCAACGTTCGCTCGGCCATCCCTACGGCGCATGCCCGCGGTGCCGCGCTCGTGGCGCTTTCGGAATGCGCGCTCGAGATTGGCGAGTACACGCCTATGCAGATTAAGCAGGCTGTTGTGGGTACCGGAGCCGCGGACAAACGGCAGGTCGCGTATATGGTTCGTACGCTCACGCAGCTCGATCACGACCCGCATCCCGACCATGCCGCCGATGCCCTGGCTTGCGCCATCTGCCACGTAAACCTCAGCCGCACCCGTGCCCTTACCGGTGGCGAGTTCTATCAACAGAGAGGAACCGGATACTGATGATTTCCCAGCTCCATGGAACGCTTGTCGAGGCCACGATGAGCTCGGCCGTCGTCGACGTGTCGGGCGTTGGCTTTGAACTCGGCATCTCGGGTAGCACTGCGGCCACGTTGCCGACGCCCGGCGGCGAGGTCCGCCTCTACACGCGTATGCAGGTGCGCGAGGATGCCATGACACTTTTCGGTTTTTCCTCAAAGGATGAGCGCACGATGTTCGACCGGCTCGTGTCCGTCTCGGGCGTCGGTCCGCGCCTGGCGCTTGCCGTGCTCTCCACCTATACCGTGGGCCAGTTGTATTCGCTGGTGATGGCCGAGGACGACAAGGGCATGGCCAAGGTGCCCGGTGTGGGCAAAAAGACCGCGCAGCGTCTGATCCTGGAGCTCAAGAGTACCTTTGCCAAGGATAAGGGCTTTGTGCCGGTCGACGTGATTCCCGGACAGGTTGCGATGTCCGTGCCCGCTGCCGCTCCCTCGGCCATTGATGATGCCCGTGCGGCACTCCTTTCCATGGGCTTTAGCCCGCAGGAGACCGATGTCGCTCTGAGCGGGTATGATGGGCAGGATATGCGTGTCGAGGATTTGCTCGGCGCGGCGCTTAAGCGACTCGGAATGGATGCGTGATGTGGGAAGCCGATGACTCTCAGGACCTGTGGGCGACGCCCGGCAACTCGCCGGCGGCATCCATGGCGCACGGTGAACGCATGGTGGGCTCGGAGCTGACGGCCGAGGACCTCGATGTCGACCGTACCCTGCGCCCCCAGCGCCTGGACGATTACTGCGGCCAGGAGCATATCAAGCAGAGCCTGCGCGTGTTGATCGAAGCGGCACAGAGCCGTGGCGAGACGCTCGACCACGTGATCTTCTCGGGCCCTCCGGGTCTGGGCAAGACCACGCTGGCCACCGTTATCGCCAACGAGCTGGGCGCTCAGATCAAGACGACGAGCGGTCCGGCCATCGCGCGTACCGGCGACCTGGCTGCCATCCTTACCAACCTGCAGCCGGGTGACGTGCTGTTTATCGACGAAATCCACCGCCTTAACCGATCGGTCGAGGAGGTCCTGTACCCCGCGATGGAGGACTTTGCGCTCGATATCGTGATCGGCAAGGGTCCTGCGGCGCGTTCGATTCGCCTGGATATTCCCAAGTTTACGCTGGTGGCGGCCACGACCCGTTCGGGCATGCTGACTGGCCCGCTGCGTGATCGCTTTGGCATTTCATATCGCCTGGATTACTACACGGTCGAGGAGCTTGCCCAGATTGTGACACGCTCGGCGACCATTCTGGGCGTGACAATCGACCATCCCAGCGCGCTCGAGATCGGCTCGCGCTCGCGTGGCACGCCGCGTCTTGCCAACCGTCTGCTCAAACGCGTGCGCGATTACGCGCAGGTGCGCGGCAACGGGCCTATTGAGCTCGATATCTGCCGTCAGGCGCTCGAGTTTTTTGAGATCGACGAGCTTGGCTTGGACTGGATGGATATTCGCATTTTGGAGACACTCGCCAAGACGTTCTCCGGTCGTGCCGTGGGACTTACGACCCTTGCCAGCGCGGTGGGCGAGGACCCGGGAACGCTCGAGGATGTCTATGAGCCTTATCTGCTGCAGTGCGGCTTGATGATTCGCACGCCCCAGGGCCGCCAGGCAACGCTTCGCACCTTTGAGCATTTGGGAATTGAGCCAGCCGTTTAGAGACGGGTTTGTTTTGGCTAGTCTGTAGGCTATCGCTGAGCATTGGATAAACATATCGCCATTCATCGGTTACGGGTGTTTTACTATTGCGCGCCCGTGCTATGCTGAATTGGTCTTTTTCTCATTCGGTAACGAAAGGACCGCCCATGCCTACTGACATCGAAATCGCACGTTCTGTCACGCCGCTGCCTATTACCGAGGTGGCCAAGAACGCCGGCGTCGACGTTAAGCACCTTATTCCGTACGGCTTCGACAAGGCTAAGGTCGACTATTCACTGCTCAACGAGCCGACTGATCACCAGGCCAAGCTCGTTCTCGTGACCGCTATCAACCCAACGCCTGCGGGCGAGGGCAAGACCACCACGACCATCGGTCTGGCCGACGGCCTGCGCCGACGCGGCGTCAAGAGTGCCGTGGCCCTGCGCGAGCCTTCGCTCGGCCCCGTCTTTGGCGTTAAGGGCGGCGCTGCCGGCGGCGGCTGGGCTCAGGTCATCCCCATGGAGGATATCAACCTGCACTTTACCGGTGACTTCCATGCTATCGGCGCCGCCAATAACCTGCTGGCCGCCATGCTCGACAACCATATTCAGCAGGGCAATCAGCTCGGTATTGACGTTAAGCGCATCACTTGGAAGCGCGTCGTCGATATGAACGACCGTCAGCTGCGCCACGTCATCGACGGTATTGGCGGTAAGGCCCAGGGCGTGCCGCGCGAGGACGGCTTCGATATCACCGTCGCCTCCGAGGTCATGGCAATCCTGTGCCTGTCTACGAGCATTAACGACCTCAAGGAGCGCCTGGGCGAGATCGTCGTCGGCTACAGCTTTGCCGGCGAGCCCGTCCGTGCCCGCGACCTTAAGGCCCAGGGTGCCATGGCCGCGTTGCTTAAGGACGCGCTCAAGCCCAACTTGGTGCAAACGCTCGAGGGCACGCCCGCGTTTGTCCACGGCGGCCCCTTCGCCAACATTGCCCACGGCTGCAACTCTATCATGGCCACGCGTATGGCGATGCGCTTTGGCGATGTTGCCATTACCGAGGCCGGCTTCGGTGCCGATCTGGGTGCCGAGAAGTTCCTCGACATCAAGTGCCGCATGACGGGCGTTCGCCCCAGCGCCGTCGTGGTCGTCGCGACCGCTCGTGCGCTGAAGTACAACGGTGGCGTCGCCAAGGCCGACCTCAACGAGGAGAACCTCGAGGCGCTCAAGGCCGGCATGCCCAACCTGCTGCGTCACGTCGACAACATCCAGAACGTTTATGGTCTGCCCTGCGTGGTCGCCATCAACCGCTTCTCGACGGACACCGAGGCTGAGCTTGCGCTCATCGAGTCCGAGTGCCAGAAGCTCGGCGTCAACGTTAAGCTTTCCGAGGTCTGGGCCAAGGGCGGCGAGGGCGCGCTCGAGCTGGCCGATGAGGTTATGCGTCTGATTGAGCAGCCGAGCGAGCTCAAGTTTGCCTATGAGGACGGCGCCGATGTTGCTGACGCCCTCGAGGCCGTTGCCACCAAGGTCTACCGCGCCGACGGCGTTGACTTTACGCCGGCTGCCAAGCGTCAGCTCGCCGAGCTGCGCGAGAACGGCTTTGGCAACCTGCCGGTGTGCGTCGCCAAGACGCAGTACAGCTTTAGCGACAACGCCAAGGCGCTGGGCGCGCCCGAGAACTTCCGCATCACCGTGCGCGAACTCAAGGTTTCTGCCGGCGCCCACTTTGTGGTCGCGTTGACTGGCAGCGTTCTGACCATGCCGGGCCTGCCCAAGGTGCCCGCGGCCGAAAACATCGACGTCGATAACGACGGCAACATCACTGGCCTGTTCTAGGCCTGTTGCCCCTAGCTGCCTGCCCGCCCCGCCGTGCCCCCAAGGCCCGGCGGGGCTTTTTTATCCTTAGGCCCGCGCATGTCTTGTAGATACCGACGGCCTTTGCCCATCATAGGCTTTTGCGCGGGTAGAATGCATGGATAACTTGAGTCTCACACGCGACGGAAAGGAATCGTTGCATGGATCAGGACAAGACAACCGTGATGGGCGGCTACGGCTCCGCGCAGGCTGGCGATAGCGCCGATGCGACCCGCGTTGTTCCCAACCCCGGTTATACCGACCCCGCCGCGACGCAGCCTTCTGCCGAGCCAACCCGGGTTATGGGCTATGGCGACACAGCGCGGGATTCTTACGCTGCATCTTCGCAAGGCCCCTATGGCAACGCAACTCCGGACCCGTTTGATTACGCGCCGCAGGATTCTTATGTCGTCTCGACACCGAATCCCTATGATGACCTGCCGCAGAATCCCATTCCCCAGCCTCAGCAGACGACGTATATGCCTCGCACGGCGCAGCCTCGCTACGAGTCACGCGAGCCGTATCGCGAGTACCCCAAGTCGATTCCGCAATATGGCGAGGACGAGGAGAAGAAGCCGTCGCGTTCGTCGAGCGTGATCAAGAAGATTCTCATCGTGCTGGCGATCTTCTTTGCGCTGTCGGTTGTGTTTGCCATTGTGTCGGGCATGCTCAACAAGCGAGGGAGTTCAACGGCCGATACTACTGCCGAGCAAACCGAGTCCGCCTCGTCTAGCACCGTCGATCTGAGCGATATCCCGGGGCAGTACTGGTCCAACGCCAAGAAGCTCCTCAAGTCGCGCGGCGCTGATCTTTCGAATGCCGTCGTCCTGACTGATGATGGCTCAACGCCCGTCGTCGATGCCAACTGGGTCGTTACTTCTGCCTACTACAACGACAATGGCAGTCTCGAGATCCAGCTAACGCACAAGGACAACTCGTCGGGCAACGCATCCAGCGAGCAGGGCACCACGGACAGCTCGAGCTCCAACACGCTGGAGGACCTGAGCAACAAGGCACAGGAGTTGGGTGATAAAGCCCAGCAGCTGGGCGACACGGCCCAGAATCTCGGCGACACCGCGCAGAACCTGGGCGACATGGCAACGGATGCCTGGAACGCGCTGCAAAACGGCATTTCGGGCGCGCAGGGCAACTAGCGGCTGAGTTGGCTAGAGCCGCTCGGCCGGTCGGTCGGGCGAGCTAAAGCCCGAGTCAAACGTGACGACGCACGAGGCATCGGGGCGGCGCTCGTGCACGATGCGGGTGACGAGCTCCAGTAGCTCCTCGTCGGATATGTCAAAGCCGTCGGGGCGCACCAGATCAAACGAAACGAAGTCGTCGTGCTCGTGCAGGTCGTGGATGGAGAGCGCGGGGTCGATCTGCATGATGCCACGCTTGACCCAACCGCGCAGGTCGTCGCCGGTTGTGGCGATGGGGTCGCAGTGCAGCGTGATGTCGATGCCCATCTGGCGCTTGATATCGTGCTCGATGGTGTCCAGGATCTCGTGATGCTCAAATGCATCGCCCTCGCCGGGCATCTCCACGTGGGCGCTGGCAAATTGGCGACCGGGACCGTAGTCGTGCACCATCAGGTCGTGCGTGCCCAGGACCTGCGGATACGACATGATCTTGTCGCGGATTGTCTGGACAAGCTTAGGATCGGGCGCCTGTCCCAGCAGTGGGCTGATGGCATCGCGCACCAGACCCATGCCGCTGATGCAGATGAAGATGCCCACGCCCAGGCCTGCCCAGCCATCGAGGTCAACGCCGGTTGTTTGCGAAATGAGCGCCGCCACCAGGACCGAGCCCGAGGTGATGACGTCGTTTTTGGAGTCCTGTGCCGTGGCGATAAGCGTCTCGGAGTCGATGCGGTTGCCCAGTGTGCGGTTGAAGGCCGCCATCCAAAACTTGACGAGCATGGACAGGATAAGGGCTGCCATAGAGAGCGCCGAATACGCGGTGGGGGAGGGCTTGATGATTTTGGTGACCGACTCCAAGATCAGGTTGATGCCAACGGCGCAAACGAGGACGGCGACAAACAGCCCTGCCAGGTACTCGTAGCGGCCGTGGCCGTAAGGGTGCCCCTCGTCGGCAGGGCGGCTGGCAAGTCGGAACCCGAGCAGGCTCACGATATTGCTCGAGGCGTCGGAGAGGTTGTTGAAGGCGTCGGCGATAAGTGAGACGGAGCCCGCGAGCAGGCCCGCGATGCCTTTGGCCAGACACAGGGTGATGTTGAGCCCAATGCAGATAAGGCTCGCGGCAAAGCCGGCACGGGTGCGGCAGGAGGTATCGACCGGCTCGCTTTCGCTGCCGGGAACAAGCGTATGTACCAGCCGATTTACAAATAGCATAACGGTCGTCCTCACAATCGTGTTTAAGGGGATAGTGTAGCTCGGACGGGTGCGTTACGGGCCGATGTTCAGAAAATGCAGCAATGGTCTGCCAGTGCTAACGAGCACGGGGCGGAGAAGGGTGGTTGTCCGCGCGGCTGCAAGTCCACTGCGCCTTCTCGTCCGTTCGGGTGCTCCATTTTGGGCCACATGGGTATGGGCATGCTCCTGTTTGCTCGACATACTTAATGTCGACAGCCCCTGTGCAAAGGAGGACGCTTCCATGGACGAGATGTTTGCCATTAAATGCCAAAACTGCGGCGGCCCCATGTATTCGCACCAGGCAAAGCGCAGCTTTGAATGTGCCTATTGCGGAACGGTCGTCCCGTGGCAAGCGGACGCCAGGGAGCCTAAGAGTGCTCTGGGCATTCGCCATACACCGCTGACGGTGGTTGACGGGTTGCTCAAGCTCACGCATGTGTCGCAGCTCGAGCGCCCAGAGGACCCGGACTGGTATTTCTTTAATTCGCACTGGCGTAACCAGTCGGTTCTGGAGCATCTGCTGTGGGAAGATCGCGGGACGGCGCAGGAGTTTCAGGAGGCCACACACGTGAGCATTCCCTGCCCCTTCTGCGGTGCGTCCTTTGAGGGCGAGTCCACCCAGCGCGTGTTTGAGTGCCCGTCGTGCGGCAACAAGATTGGTGTGGCAGACTTGCTCAAACCTGGCACGTTTAGTAAGCGTCTGACCATGGGCGTGGGTGCCGAGTATGTGCCAGAGCAGGGCATTCCGTGTGAGATATCACCGCAGCAGGCGCGTGCGAACGCACTGCAGCTGGTGCGCCAGTATCCGGATGCCTTTGCCGGGCACGACGTGGAGGATGCGATCCAAAACGACATGATGCTCTTCTATTTTCCCATGGCGCTCGCGGATCTGCGCATGATGGCGTCCTTCCCGGGCAAGGGCCTGAGCAAGGAGACCCTGGTGTACTACGAGGTGCTCGATTGGGCATATCCCAGGGCAAACTATCTGGACGTTCGTCTTATGGGCATTTTGGAGCCGTGGGACTTTGCCAAGGTAGGGCCGTTCGATCCCGCCATGCAGGAGGGCGACTTCCGCGTCGTCTCCGTCGATGCGTCCACCAAGGACCAGGTGGTTATTGACAAGCTGGCGCTCGACGTTGCGGGCAACGATGCCGAGGCGACCCTGGGGCTCAATAAAAAGAGCATCCGCACCTGGGCGTGCAAGGCCCGCAAGCACAAGGATGGTCTGGTGATGGTGCCGGTCTACTTTATCGATCGTCCGGCTTCGGATGGTCGCGACGGCGAGCAGGTGCGCATCGCCGTAAACGGCCAGACGGGCCGCGCGGCAGCGGTGGTGTTTAGTGACAAGCGCGAGACGCATATCGTGGCACCGCTCAATCCGAGTCTGCACCTGTCAAACGAAAGCACCGTGCACGCCACGCCCATCGAGGTCAAATACGTCAAATCGCCCTTCCTGTACCAGATCGTGCGCCGCGGAGGCAGCGACCAGCCGCGCCAGGTTGCCGCTGCGGCCGAGGGATCCTACCGAGAAGAGAAGCCCAAACGTAAGGGCCTGTTCGGCGCGATCTTTGGGAAGTAGGGGAGTGAGAGCTACTGTCCGGTCGTTTAACAGGTGCTAGATGTAAATAAACGGTGGAGCGGCTGCAAAAGAGCCGTCTCGCTGGGTAAAATCATGTTGTGCCGCGGAACCCGCTCCTCAGCTAGTCACACTTCGGAAGCGCGGGCAACGCAGGTGCTATTGTCTAAAGGGCCGGCTGCAACCGGCCCTTTTTATGACTCCCTTCGCTATCCGTTACTGCTTATGTTCCCGCCAGATCGAGTAGAGGTTCCGGGCAATGCCGGTCACATACATCGAGAGGCGCAGGATTTCAAGAAACAAGTTCATAGGCTTCACCCCAATCAGAGATCAGAGCGCTGCCCGCAGGCGGATTCCGCGGCGGTCAAGATTTTACCCCATAGGCCGCGGTGGGAGACATCCTGCCCCTTGGTCTGGAACGGTATCGATCTAACGGATAATCAAGCTCCTAGCTCTCTTTGAATTGGGCAAGCATTCGCCCGAAGGTGCTGAGCTCGGACGGCTCATAAATGAGCGAGCCGCCGTCCGCGGTCCTGTAGACTCCGCAGGGAAGATAACGCCCGTCGGGAAGGATGTAGAGGTTTCCCTCCTCCTTCAGTTCCGCTGGGAGTAGCGGAATCTCGTACTCGTCCATTTGGAACTCATCGATATTCGCGATCTCCCTTTCCATGATTCCTCCTGCCTTATTACTTGCATGGTGCCTAAAACAGGCAGCTCTCGATCAGCTCTTTTCCGCGTAGGGTGTCGACCCACTCCTGCGGGATGGCGTCCATACCGTATGCCACACCCGCGAGGGCGCCGGCGACGGCTGCGGTGGTGTCGGTGTCGTCGCCCAGGTTGACGGCGGTGAGCACGCATTCCTCGTAGCTGGTGGTGTTCACAAAGCACCAAGTAGCGGCTTTAAGCGTGTCGCGCACGAAGCCGCCGGACCTGATTTTGTGCTCGGGCACGTCTTTCAGGTGGAGCGCCCACGAGGGAAGCGCGCCGTTCATCACGCCCCTCATCAGCTCGACAAATATGACGCATGCGTCGGTTGACGTTCTGTGGGCGTGCGTAATCGCGGAGACCTCGCAGATCTCTTCGTCTGTCGCGTCGGTAAACGCCAGGGGAGCGATGCGCATGAGCGAGCCGTTGCCGTTGTCGCGCTCGCCGGAGCCTCCTTTGCCGCTGTGCAGGGCGCGAGCGGTCGTGCCGCCGTAAACGAAAACGCCGTCGATCGTATACTCGCCGCGGTCAATCCAGCCTACAAACTTGTCGCGCATGTCCGCGGTGTCGATGTGCCCAAGCTCCCTAATCGAGTCGCAGGTTGCGAGCGTCATGGACGTATCGTCGCTCCAGATGCCCGCGGGCTGCCCGTGCGTGCCGTAGCCGATCATGTCGGTGCACTCGAACGTGCCGCGGGGCCTGAACTCGTATGGGACGCCCAGCGCGTCGCCGACGGCGAGCCCATAGATGCAGTCGCGGAGCGTTGCTTTCGGTTTGTCTGTCATGGAAACTCCTCGTATGCCAGGTGGTGCGGAACGGCTTTGGGGATGTCGGCCGTACTGTACCGTTGCCCTTACGCCTCGACGTTCGCCGCTTCGTTGATGGCGCGGTACTCGGCGCTCAGCTCGCGTGCCAGCTCTTCTTTGCTCGGAAGATACGGCAGATATTTGGCGGCAAACACTTGGTCGTTGTCTTCGGGCAGCGTGTACTCGACGATCGAATCGCTTTTGTCCGCGCAGAGCACGATGCCTATGGGCGGATTGTCGCCTTCGTTCATGAGCTCACGCGTGTAGTAGTTCACATACATTTGCATCTGGCCCAGGTCCTGATGCGTAAGGTCATCGGTCTTAAGGTCGATGAGCACGAAGCAGCGCATCAGATAGTTGTAAAAAACAAGGTCAATATAGAAATGGCGCCCATCAAAGGTGATGTGCTTTTGGCGCGCCTCGAAAGCGAAGCCACGGCCAAGCTCCAGCAGGAACTTCTGAAGATGTGTGATGAGCGCCTGCTCTAGATCGCTCTCGCGAAACGCAGTATCGTCCGAGAAACCTAAAAACTCCAGTACATATGGATCGCGGATGATATCCTCGGGGTGACGAGCTGGGGCGCTCTTTTGGATTTCCTGGGTGACAGCCTCCTTGTCTTTGCTGGCAAGTAGGCGCTCGCGGAACATGGTGTTGATCTGGCGTTCGAGCTGGCGCGTGCTCCAGCGAGAGTCGGCGCATTCGTTCATGTACCAGGTGCGAGGTTCGGGGTCAGGAATGCGTATCAACCTGCGGTAATGTGTCCAGCTCAATTCGGGACGCAGTGAGTCCCGAATTGGAAATGCAAGATAGAACTGACGCATTTTGCGCAGCTCTCTTGCTTCAAAACCTTTACCAAAATCCTTGGTAAGTCTGATTGCGAGGGCCTTGAGCAGCGCCTCTCCATACTTGGCGCGCGCCTTTCCGCCCTGCTCATCAACAATGCTCTTGCCGATCTCCCAATATGCCTCAACCATCGCAAAGTTAACGGCGGTATAGGCCTTGTTGCGAGCGGCGTTGAGAATCGAGGAAACCTGCTTGTAAAAACCTTCGGGCACGATTGTCGATTCCCCGCGGTTTACCAGTTCACCCATCACTGTCGCCCCACTTTCCTCTTGTGGAATGCATCTTTATCGCATTTAGTTTAAAGCCTCGCGCGGACACGAATTGCTGTGCTGTCTGGCACCTTCGCATGGGAGCCTTGCGGTGACTAAAATGTGGCCATAGAGGCAGTTTTAGCGAACCCCATGGGAGTGGCACGCATGGACAACAACACCTTGCTGTTTCAGGACAAGGGTTCGGGTAGGTTTAAAGACGTCAAGATCTACCCTAACCGCATTGAGGTGCTCAAGAAGGGCACTTTTGGTGGCAAGCACACCGAAATTGTCTATCTTAAGGACATTACGGGCGTCAATAGAATCAAAGGCCGCGATGTTTTTCTGCGTAACAGGCTGTTGACTGCTTGCGTCTTTAGCCTGAGCAGCCGTGCGAAGGCCCAGGAGTTTGTTAACGCGCTGAACATGGTGATGTAGCCTATGGCGGCGTTTGGGCCAAGGTAAAAATCGGGGGGCACAGAACGGTGTTCTGCGCCCCCGATTGAGTCGATGTGTCTAAAAGGCCGGCTTGCCTATTCGCTGTCGTCCCCAGCGTTTTCGCGGTCACTGGTAAGCATTGCTGCGCCGGCGACCGTCGTCGCCACGGCGGCAGCGGCGAACCCGGCGGCGATGCCAGAGCCGTCGCCCGTGCCGGCGAGCTTCTCGCCCGAGCCCTTGCTCTTGTTGCCTTTGCCGTTCTTGTCGGCGCTGTCCGTGGCGGCATCGTTGCCGTTGCCGCCGCCGGTACCGTTGCCGGTGTCGCCCGCGTTGCCCGAAGTCGTCACAGTAAAGCTTGCGGCTCCGTCGCTGGCGAGCGTGTAGTTCTGCGCCGCGTCGCCCAAGAGACCGTTCACGCGCACCCAGTACGTTCCTGCGGCAAATGTTTCGCCCTCGGCCATTGCCGTGCCCGGAGCGCCGTCCGCGTCGTGCACAAACTCGAGCTGGGCCGTGCAGGCATCGGTTTCGAGCTTGCCCTCGAGTGATGCCGCAATCTTGGCGCGCACGTCTTCGCCGGCCTTAAGGCCTTCGAGTCCCTCAAAATGGGGCGTCAGCGCGCGCGGGTCGATATCGATGGGCACGGAACCCTGCAGCCCCGTGACGGTCTCGTTACCCAGAGCATCGACATCAACATATTCGATGGCAAACGCATGGCCCGAAGCTGTCGCGTTGAGCGCGTTGCTGCTGTCAGCAAGGCGGAAATGACCCTCGCCAACGGTCTTGCCATCCTGGAATGAGGCATCGCTCAGCGAGTCGCCGTACGTCATGCGCATGCGGGTCGGGAGATAGTACGGGAGATAGTACGAAGCCGTCTGCTTGTGCTCCGTATCGTAATTGCGCTGGTAGATGCTCCGGGCCAGCGCCGCATCAACAAAGTCGGATGCGATGATGCCAATGTGCTTGAGGTAATCTGACTTCGTATCCTTGTTGTCGCTGGGGTTGATGTACGGGCTCTTGTACAGATGTTCGTTGACCACTCGTGCCGAGGTAAAAGGATTGCCTCCGTGCGACAAGCCCGTGCAGCTGGTGTAGTTGATAGACCAGCAACGCTCCTGGACTTGCACCGTGGCCCCGGCATCGTCCACGACGTCCACCTTGTTGCACGTGCGCCCGGTCGTTTCCTTCAGCGCATTATCGACCCAGCTGAGCTTGTCGGTTCCCGTGAGTTTGTACTTGTCCTGGGCATATACCTTGGTGCAATAGGGCTCTTCATTGCCCGTTTCCCCTATGGCTTCAAATCCCCGCGCGTCTTGGACGAGACACATCGACTGCCCGGAATGCGCCTTGATCTTGTCATCCCATTGGGTGAGGTCGAGGCCCCACGTGTGGCCGCTTACGCTGTTGCCGGCGAGCCCAAATCGACGCAGCAGGACGATCTTTCCGCGCACCTCGCCCAGCGTGGGGACGTGGCTCGACGTGTAGAACAGGTTGGGGTTATCGGCCATAACCTTGGCGAAGGCCGTCGTTATGCTTTCGTCGGTAGCCTCATCGTTGCCGCGCGATGCGAGCATGATGAGCGCTTCTGACGGGTTTTCGTTCAAAAACGTTTTGAAGTACCCGATGACATCGGAGAGATGCAGATAGTTCCCGTCTTTTTTGAGTAGGTAGAAAATCCCGTGGTCGATGCCGGGGTCATCGCCCTTTCCGAGCCGGATATCAAAATAGCGAATGCCTTCGAGCAACTGCGTGGGAATGTAATCCTGCTGGCATTTTACTTGCGAGGATTGGGGCTCAGTGTCGTTGTCCACGCTGCAGGTGCCCGAATCGTGCGTACCCGGGATGCTCAGCTCGTCGAGGAACTTGTCGTCGTCGACGTATTTCATCCAACATGGTCCGTCGACGTAGCTGCTGTACGTGATCCAGTCGAGGCTGCTAACCGTGGCATCGTTCTTTTTCATGTCGTAACCGATAAGTTCGAGCTCCCACGGAATGCTCTTACTCTTATGGCAGATCTTATTGTTGTCCTGGTCTTTGCCGTTCGATTCTATTGCCAGGTACTTAATGTCTTTTTTCTCGGTTTCTTTCTCGACCGTGCGGTCTCGGATGATGTAGGTTCCGTTTGATTGACGCTCGAACGCAAAAGCGCGGCTGGGCTTGTTGTCATACTCGCCGCCCCATACGTGGATGACCTTTCCATCTTTGTCCGAGTCGTCGTCGACCGACCAAATGCTGTAGCCCGTCTTTTTATGCTCTTCGAAATTGAGCAAGGTGCGGATGGCGTACCAGTTTGTATCGTCCTTCTTGGTCGTTACGTTCTCAAGGATGAGCTTGCTGGACGTGCCGTCGTTAAACAGGTGGCAGACGTTGCCGCGAACGTTGCCGTCTTGGTTGACGCTCGCGGTGCGAAAATAGCCCGCGGGGCGAAGGCGAATGACGAAATTGTGGAGGCTGTCCGACGCTGTGGCAGCGTCGTCTGCAAATGCCGCGCGCACGGGAAGGCCCAATCCCGCGGTTTCGGGCAGGCTTACAAAAGGCGACAATGCTGCGAGTCCTAGGCCCAACGTGAATGCTCGACGGCTGATGGCGTGGTGTTCGGTCATAACTCCTCCGTTCGCAGGGTGCGGTTATGCGCTCGTTTTGGATACTATACTGCCCAGATGTTTAAAGGCGTCGGCTTAAATTGTCTGCATGGCGCTATTAATCGGCGGGCGGACGTGCTGAGGCGCTTGTCTATTGGTGCTACTGGCGCGCTTGGGATAGTTTTGGAGTCCGGCGCCCTCGCGTTCGCCAGCTGTCGGCATAAGAAAGGGAGGGCCGGTGAGCCGACCCTCCCTTGGTACGAAGCGCTGGGTCACCGTCGCCTGCTTGCGCCGCGCTCGTGTTTCCCGTTGCGCTCGCCAGTCGCTTAGCGCTTAATCTCGATATCGTCGAGCTTGACGTCCATGGCCTCGGTCTTGGCCTTGGCAATGTCATCGGCAAACTCCAGAGACTTCATCATGGTCTCGACGGCGTCCTTGTGCTCCTCGACATTGTCGATGCTCACGTAGACGCTGCCGCCGCCTGCTTCGGTGAAGTACTCAGTCGTCACGCCGCCCGAGTGTGTATAGGAAGCGTTGCGCCAAGTCTTGCCGTTGTACTTGACGGGATCATTCTCGGTCCACTCAAAGTTGGCCTTCCATTTGGCCTCGTAATCGAACAGCTCGTCGGCGTTCTTGTCGGAGTCGAAGACGGGGATGAAGCGGTCGCTGGCGTGCTCGCTCTCGGTGAACTTAAACTGGGCCCTATCGGCGGTGTCGCCTGCGACGTCCGTGATTTCGACGCCCTCGGGCACCTCGACCTTAAACCAAATGAAATCGGTCCTCATATCCACGGCTGGCTTTTCTGCTCCGCCGCCACCGCCACTGCCGGTAGCGCCACCGCTTCCACCGCAACCCACCAGGGCAACTGCGGCAAAGAGACTCATGCAGAGGGTGAGAATCGCAAAGGCCTTCTTTTTCATGGTCGTGTCCTCCTCGATCTGTAACCGCCCATGGATTACCTGCCTTTACTGTACGCGCGAGCGGCTCGTTCTGGTGGGCCATGTGTCCCATTCTGGGGGCTGGAATTGCGCCGACAAGTGGCAATATACGCGGGTCCAAAAGAGGGGAGGGCCGATGCTGTCGGCCCTCCCCGGGTTGGGCGCCCGTTGTTTTAATGGGCGCATGCGCGCTGGTGCGCGTAGGCGCGTGCGGGCGTCCCGTTACTTGATCTCGATGCTCGAAATCTCGACTTCGCGTGCCTCGGAAACTGCCTCTGCCATGTCATCGGGGAACTCGATGGAGTTGAGGAGCGCCTCGGCTTCTTTCTTGTGCTGGTCGAAGTTCGAGATGAGGACGTAGACGCTTCCCGGCTCAACGTCGGTAAAAAGCATGGTTGAGATGCCGCTGTTGTCCTCGTATGTTCCGACGAGCCACGTCCTGCCGTTATACTCGACGGACCCGCCATCCTTCCACTGGAACGTATCCCCCTTCTTTTCCGCCTGGTCGGCGTGGGATTCCTCGGCCGTCAGCGCTTTTTTCCAAACGGGGATAAAGCGATCGGCCGAGGCATTCTCGTTCTCGGGGAAGGTGAGCTGGACCCTGTCGGCATTCTTGCCGGCGGAGTCGCTTACGCCGACGCCCTCGGGCATCTCGACCTTAAACCAGATAAAGTCGGTCTTCTTGGCGACGGGGGCCTTTTCCTTGCTCTCGCTCTTGGCGGTGCTGCCGCCTCCGCCCGATGCGCTCTCGCCGCAGCCGACAAGGGCAAACGCGGCAAAGAGGGCGATGCAAAGGGAAAGAATCGATAGGGTCTTTTTCTTCATGGTGGCGTCCTCCTTGTCTGCCAGGGACATCGTGCGCCGCGGATCGCTGGGGCAGCGGTTGCGCGTGCACATGATGACTTTGTTTACTGTACGGTTATCCCTCCATTCGTCGTCCGGTGCCGTGGCGAGCGTTGCCCCAACATAGGGCTCCTTACCTATATGTATGCCCCAGTTGCCGTCGTCCGGGAGTCTCGAAAGGTGGGCCATGTGTCCCATGTTTGCGGTGCCGACGCCTATCGTTCGTCATAGAAATCCGCGATGGCCAGGTGCGCTGACGCTCGAGTACTTATGGGCTAGACTTAGCACCATTATGTGATCGATGCGGTCGGTCGGCGGTTGCCACCCGACCGATGTATATGACTTGAAGGTGCATGCGTATGAGCCAAGAGATGATGGACAAGACCTGCCGCGGGTTTGCCGAGGCGCTTGCCGCGCGCGAGCCGGTGCCCGGCGGCGGCAGCGCGAGCGCCTTTGTGGGTGCGCTGGGCGCCTCGCTGTGCGGGATGGTCGCGCGCTACGGCGCGACCAACCCCGCGCTTGCCGATCGCGCGGATGACCTGACGCGCGCGTTTGCCCAGGCTGATGAGCTGGCCCAGGAGCTTGTCGAGTTGGTTGCCGAGGACGTTCGTGCATATGGGCAGGTGTCCGCGGCGTACGGTATTCCGCGTGACGATCCGGCTCGAGCGACCGCGATTCAGGATGCGCTGCATGTGGCCGCTATGCCGCCGTATCGCATTATGGATGCCTGCGGGCGTGCACTGGCGCTGCTCGAGGACATGGCCGACAAGGGTTCGCGTCAGCTGCTGTCCGATGTGGCGTGCGGCGCCGTGTTCTGCCGTTCTGCTATGCAGGGCGCGAGCTTGACGCTCTTTGCGAACACCACGTCTATGAAGGATCGCGCTCGTGCTGAGGAGCTCGAGACGGCGTGTGATGAGTTGCTCGACATGTGGTTGCCGCGCGCCGATGCGCTGGCGCGCCGCGCCGCCGACGCCGCAAGGAAGAGAGGATAGCCATGGCTGGACTGCTGAAGGGTGCTCCCGTTGCTCGCGCTTTGACTGAGAAACTTGCTGCTCGCTGCGCAGTCTTGCGCGAGCGGGGCGTTGTTCCGACGCTGGCTATCGTGCGTGTGGGTGAACGCGAGGACGACCTATCCTACGAGCGCGGTGCGCTCAAGCGCTGCGAGAAGGTTGGCATTGAAGCTCGCCGCGTTTTGCTTCCCGCCGATGTTTCGCAGGACGAGCTGTTGGCGGCCATCGAGGACATCAATACCGATTCGTCTGTTCATGGCTGCCTGATGTTCCGCCCGCTGCCCGCCGGCCTTGACGAGGACGCGGTTGCCGCGGCACTCGATCCTGCCAAGGACGTTGACTCCATGACGCCGGCTTCGCTGCTCACCACGCTTTCGGGGCGCGGCGAGGGTTTTGCCCCCTGCACAGCCGAAGCCGTGCTTGCTTTGCTGGATCATTACGGCGTTGAGCTGGATGGAGCTAAGGTTGCTGTGGTCGGGCGCTCGCTAGTGATCGGGCGTCCTGTTGCCGCCATGCTTACGGCGCGCAATTCGACCGTGACAACGTGTCATACGCATACGCGCGACCTTGCTGCCGAGTGCCGTGCTGCCGACATTGTGGTTGCTGCCGTTGGACGCGCGCGCACGATTGGCGTGGACGCGGTTCGCGAGGGCCAGACGATCATCGATGTTGGCATTAATTGGGACGAGGCCGCTGGCAAGCTGGTGGGTGACGTCGATTTTGATGCTGCGGAGCCGGTCGTTAAAGCCATCACGCCCGTGCCGGGCGGCGTGGGCGCTGTGACGACGGCGATCCTCGCTAAACACGTGATCGAAGCGGCCGAGCGCGCATCGAAATAGGCGTTTTGGGCTGTTTGAGGGGTTAGTTCTATACCCCGTGGACAAAAAATGCCAAATATGAGTACTGTTGCCAAGATAGTCACATATATTTTAGGTCAAATAGGCTCTCTAACGATATTTATTATCGATAGAGAGCCTATTTTATTGGACCTATGAGGAATTACATCATCTAATTTTTGAACAAATGTAGATTTTTGACATCCATGCGTAGCAAAATTGCTGTTACTAAATTGGTGACAGTACTCATATTTGGCATTTTTTGACCACGGGGGTTGCCAGCGCCGCGGTTTCGCCCTTTCTGCGCCGAAGCGATACACTGTTATCGTTTGATTTCTTCGCTCAAGGAGGATGCGCATGCCGTGCACAACGATTTTGGTCGGTAAGAACGCAAGCTACGACGGGTCGACCCTGGTCGCGCGTAACGAGGACTCGTCCAACGGGGTGTTTGAGCCCAAGCGCATGCGCGTGGTGCATCCCGACGAGCAGCCGCGCGTCTACACGAGCGTCCTGAGCCACCTGACCGTTGAGCTGCCCGATAACCCCATGCGTTACACGAGCGTCCCCGATGTTGTTCCGGGCCACGGCATCTGGGCCGAGGCCGGTTTCAACGAGCTCAATGTGGGCATGTCTGCAACCGAGACGCTCACCACCAACGAGCGCGTTCGCGGCGCCGACCCGCTCGTCGACTACGTGCCCGCCAAGGGCAAGGAGGGCGAGGACGGCTATGTTCCGGCGCAGCCTGGTGGCCTGGGCGAGGAGGACATGGTGACCCTGGTGCTGCCATATGCCAAATCCGCCCGCGACGGCGTACGCATTCTGGGCGACCTGCTCGAGCGCTATGGCACCTACGAGAACAACGGCATCGCCTTTAGCGACGTGGACGAGATCTGGTGGCTCGAGACCATCGGCGGCCACCACTGGATCGCCAAGCGCGTGCCCGATGACGCCTATGTGACCATGCCCAACCAGCTGGGTATCGACAGCTTTGACCTGGATGACGCCGAGGGCGCCCAGACCGACCACATGTGCTCTGCCGACCTGCGCGCCTGGATGGCTGAGTGGCATCTGGACCTGACGCTGGGCGTCGAGGGCGACGGTCCGGCGGCGGTCTTTAACCCGCGCGAGGCCTTTGGCTCGCACAGCGACAGCGACCATGTCTACAACACGCCGCGCGCGTGGTACATGCAGCGCTGCCTCAACCCCAGCGATATGTGGGACGGTCCCGAGGCCGACTACACGCCCGAGAGCGACGATATCCCCTGGAGCCGCGTGCCCGAGCGCAAGGTGACCATCGAGGACATCAAGTACGTGCTTTCGAGCCACTACCAGGGCACGGAGTACGACTGCTACGGCAGCAAGGGCACGCCCGCCACGCGCGGCGCCTATCGTCCCATCGGCATCAACCGCAATAGCCAGCTCGCCGTGCTGCAGCTGCGTCCGTATGCACAGCCGGCATACCGCGCCGTGCAGTGGATGGCCTTTGGCTCCAACTCGTTTAACGCACTGGTCCCGCTGTACGCCAACGTCGAGACCATGCCCGAGTACTACGCCGACACGCAGGCCCGCGTGACGTCCGAAAACTTCTACTGGGCCAACCGCCTGATCGGCGCGCTGGCTGACGTCCGCTTCCATGAGTGCGGCCGCGCCGTGGAGGACTATCAGGAAAAGGTCGGCAGCATGGGTCACAAACAGTTGCACGACGTTGACGCCGCCGTTGCCGCGCTGCCCGAGGCTGAGGTGTCTGCCGAGCTTGCACGCGCCAACGAGGAGTTTGCCGAGCGTGTTCGCGTAGAGACCGATGCCCTACTGGGCAAGGTGCTCTACACCACGAGCTGTGCCATGAAGAACTCTTTCGCGATGAACGACAACGTGAGATAGGGATTTCCCGTCGATCGAATAGCGCTAAAACGCTTTGTCGCTTTCACTCAATCTTGGGTACAAGAACGCCAATGCAGTTATTTGTGATTGGAGACAACCATGGTTATGAAACTCGATCAGCTTGTTAACGGCGCCATCAACGTGGGCTTCGGCGCCGCCGCTGTTGCCGCCGAGGGTAGCAAAAAGGTCCTCGACGACCTCAATACCAAGGGTGAGCAGGTGCGCAAGGACGCAGGCGCCCCCGATATCGCCCGCAGCGTATCCGACATGTTCGAGCAGGCCGGCGGCACCATTTCCGACCTTACCGAGCGTCTGGGCATGCAGGGCGAAACCGCGGCGCAGCGCGTGCTCGACGAGCTCATCCTTGCTCGCGTCCGCGTTATGACCGCCCCCGAGCGCACGGCCTTCCTGGCTCACGTGCGCGACATCGTCGATTCGGTCGAGGACAACGTGACCTCGGTGCCCGTCGAGTCCGTTGAGCCCGACGACGTAGAGGATGCCGAAGAGGCCGAGTAGTAGCGCAGATGGCAGATCCCACCACCGATTTCAACAACCAAGACCCCTTGTGTGATGAGGCGGCAGTTGTCGACGAAGTCGAGGCTGCCGTCTCGGGCACTCGCAAGAAGCCCCGCGCCGTGGACATGGTGCCCGAGGAGCCTGACGCCATGGCTCCGTGCGACGAGTACCAGCTTACGCCGGCGGGCCGTCGCGAGCGCATTGGACAGATCGTCCGCCTCGTCAAAAAATACCGCGTGTGGGACAACCTCACGCCGGTGCGCCTGCGCCGCCTGCTCGAGGAGCTCGGCCCCATGTTCGTCAAGATGGGGCAGATTTTGGCCAACCGGTCCGAGATTCTGCCGCAGCGCTTTTGTGACGAGCTGCGTCGTCTGCGCTCCGATGTAGAGCCGGTGCCGTACGAGGTGGTGCTTCGCTGCCTAGAGGAGGAATACGGCCTGCGCCTGGGGGAGATGTTCGACGCGATCGACCCCAACCCGCTTGGCAGTGCCTCGCTCGCGCAGGTGCACCGTGCTCGCTTGGTGACGGGCGAGGACGTGGCCGTCAAGGTACAGCGCCCCGGTGCTCAGCAGGTCATGGCCCAGGACATCGATATCATTCGCTCGGTGGTGCGCATCGTTTCCAAGTTCGTCAACACCGATCAGTTCGTTGACTTGCACGGCGTGGTCGAGGAGCTGTGGACCTCGTTTCGCGAGGAGACCAACTTCTTGGCCGAGGCTAAAAACCTCAACGACTTTTACGAGTTCCATAAGAGCGTGCGCGGC
>CATYEN010000009.1 GCA_958405565.1 uncultured Collinsella sp.
ATAGCCATGCAACGGAAAAGAGCCGCCCTTTCGGACGACTCAAACTGTAATGGGGATTAAAAAATCATTAGGTACACAATGATTTTTAAATCCCCGTCCCAGAAAAATCATCCCCTGAAGGCCGCGGGCTACTTCTTCTTTTTGCTTGGCATCGAGACTTTGATGCCTTGGGCAGACTTGGTCACGCGAGAGCGCTTGGCGCCCGTGGGCTTCTTTTTCTTGGGCTGGGTCTGCGCCACGCCCTCGAGTGCACGGGCCTCGGCCTCGCGGACAGTGCGCGCCTCACGGCGCTGCGCCATATCGGCGGCAACGCGCTTGGCAAAACGCTCCGCCGTCGAACCCGTCGAGCTCACCTTACCGCCACCGCGACCCAGGCGGACGCGCACACCGCGGCCAAAACCAGTTGCGGCATGACGACGACGCGGCTTAAGCGAATCCATCATCGTGGCGAGCTTAAAGAACACCGAGCAGGTAAAGGCCACGATGACAGCCAAGATAACCATCTGACCCATCGTCAGGTTGGCAATAGACAGCAGCTTCGGGAATCCGATAACGCCCGTCAGGATGCCGGCGACTACAAACACAAAGAGCACCACACGTAGGGGCGTGAGAGGCTGCGAGATGCGCCAGATCAGGCTGACGCTCGCAGCGCACGACGTAAGCAGGCACATCGTAGACAGCGTGAGCTGACTAAAGCCAAACACGCGCGCCACAAAGATATCGAGCGCCGCGGCCAAAATGACCGCAATCGACGCCGGCAGTGCCCGCTTGAGCACGTTCGTCAGGAACGACCCCTTCACGCGAGCGTTGTTGGGCTCCAGGCCCAACACAAAGCCCGGCGCGCCGATACAGAAGAAGTTGATGAGCGTCATCTGGATTGGCTCGAAAGGGTACGGAGGCAGCGCGATGCACAGCGCCGCCAGGCCCATCGAGAACAGCGTCTTGGTCAAGAACAGCGAAGCCGAACGCTGCAGGTTGTTGATGGAGCGACGGCCCTCGGCCACCACAGCAGGCATCGAGGCAAAGTCGTTGTCGACCAGCACAATTTCGGCCACGTTACGCGCGGCATCGGAGCCGGCCGCCATGGCGACGGAGCAGTCGGCCTCCTTGAGCGCCAGCACGTCGTTGACGCCGTCGCCCGTCATGGCCACGGTGTGCTCGCGGCGCTTGAGCGCCTGCACGAGCTCGCGCTTCTGCTGCGGGGTCACACGACCAAAGACATGGTAGCGGTCCACTGCGGCATCGAGCTTGGCCGGCGTATCGAGCGTCGTGGCGTCCACATAAGCGTCTGCCCCCGGCACGCCCACCACGCGCGCGATCGACGACACCGTACGCGGGTCGTCGCCACTGATCACGTTGAGGGTCACGCCCTGCTCGTTAAAGTAGCCGATGGTCTCGGCCGCCGAGGTACGAATCTCGTCGCGGATGGTCACAAAGCCCACGGGCTCGGCCTCGCCCACCATATCGCCATCGGGCGTAAAGCCGTCCACGCGCGCCACCACGAGCACGCGGCAGGTATCGGCAAGCTCGGCGACACGGTTCTCGACCTGGGCAAACGCACGATCAGAGAGCACAAACTGCGCCGCACCCATCACATAGGAGCCCTGTGCAAACGACGCGCCGCTCCACTTTTTGGAAGACGAGAACGGAATGACCGACAGCGGCTCAGACACCTCAACCGGGCGATCGGCATAATAGTTGAGCAGCGCCTGGCAGGTCTCATTGGCATCGGCCGAAGTCGCACGCGCCACGTTAGCCAGCGCAAAATCGAGCACCGTGGTATCGACGGGAACGGCGGCGTCACCCTCCCCCGCGCCCATGCCAAAGCCCTCGATCGGCAGCGGATACGTGCCCTCGACCTCCATGCGACCCGACGTGATGGTGCCCGTCTTGTCCAGACACAGCACGTCGACGCGCGCGAGCGTCTCGATGCAGTAGAGCTGCTGCGCCAGCACCTTGCGGCGGGCCAGGCGCACCGTGGCAATGGCGAGCACCGACGAGGTCAACAGCACCAGGCCTTGCGGGATCATGCCCAGCAGGGCGCCCACCGTGGATAGCAGCGCTGACGAAGGCACATGGCCAGCCAACAGCTCGGAGAAGCACCACGAAAGCGCGCTATCGCCCGGGGTTCCCGCGGCATCCCACAGCTCGCTCACACTCGAGGCAAACAACGCCAAACCGAGCGGGATCATGATGATGCTCGCAAAGCGCACGATAGCGTTTAGCGCGTTCATGATCTCGGAATTGACCTTTTTGACGTACTTGGCCTCGTTATTAATTTTGGCTACGTAGTTGTCGGCGCCGACATGGATCACGCGGGCGCGCAGCAGGCCCGAGTCGATAAAGCTGCCGCTCATGAGCTCGGAACCGGGCTGTTTCTTAATAAGGTCGCTCTCGCCCGTCAGCAGGCTCTCGTTCACGAGCGCCTCGCCCGAAACCACCACGGCGTCAGCGGGAATCTGGTCGCCGCGCCCCAGGCGGATGATGTCGTCGAGCACGATCTGGTCCAGGTCGAGCTCCACTTCGGCGCCGTCGCGCACCGCGATGGCCTTCTTGGAGGTCAGCAGCGTGAGCTTATCGACCATCTTTTTGGAACGCATGGACTGAATGACGCCGATAGCGGTGTTCAAGAACACCACGAACAGGAACGTCAGATTCTTAAACGAACCGGTCAAAATGACCAGGAACGCCAAGATCACGTTGATCAAATTGAACAGCGTGCAGAGGTTCTCGATGATGAGCTCTTTGACCGACTTGGTCTTGAGCTCCATGTTGCGGTTGATCTTACCGGCGGCGATGCGCTCCTCGACCTCGGCGGTCGAGAGTCCGCGCTCGATATCCGTTGCTGCCATACCACGTCCCATCACGTCGCGTCGGTATAAGAAAAACCGCCCGGACCATGCGAGGTTCGGACGGTCTTACGTTCGATGGTGCCCCATGTTGGATTCGAACCAACGGCCTTCTGCTCCGGAGGCAGACGCTCTAATCCCCTGAGCTAATAGGGCCAACGTTTGGCATTATACCCAAGTGCACCACGGGCTATCAAAATAAAAGAAAAAGCTTTGCAATTCCGAGGAAGACGCGGCGCAACGGCTCACTTTAGAAGGCAAAAGCGAATCAGATAGTATAAACTCTCATGCACCATATATACACGGCTCGCGATGCGGGCCGTTTTTGCAAGGGTTATCCACCGAGATGAGAGGCGCACCATGATTGCAATTTTAAAGCAGAGCGCCAGCGACGAGGCCGTCAGCCATATCGTCAGCTGGATTGAGAAAAAGGGCCTGAAGACCGACGTCTCGCGCGGCGAGAACGAGACGATCATCGGCCTGGTGGGCGATACGACCAAGATCGACCCGTTCCTGCTCGAGTCCATGGACGTCGTCGAGCGCGTGCAGCGCGTCTCCGAGCCGTTCAAGCGCGCCAACCGCAAGTTCCACCCCGAAGACTCCGTCATCGACTGCGGCCACGGCGTCAAGATCGGCGGCGATCAGTTCCAGGTCATCGCCGGCCCGTGCTCCGTCGAGGGCGAGAACCTCATCCGCATCGCCCGCCGCGTGAAGGCCGCCGGTGCCACGATGCTGCGCGGCGGTGCCTACAAGCCCCGCACTTCCCCGTACGCCTACCAGGGCATGGGCCCCGCCGGTCTGGACCTGCTGTGCGAGGCGTCTGCCGAGCTCGACATGCCGATCGTCACCGAGATCATGGACCCGCGCGACGTGCAGGTCTTCCTGGACAAGAAGATCGACGTCATGCAGATCGGTGCCCGCAACGCCCAGAACTTCCCTCTGCTCAAAGAGGTCGGCAAGACCAAGACTCCGATCTTGCTTAAGCGCGGCATGTCCGTCACGATCGATGAGCTGCTCATGGCCGCCGAGTACATCATGAGCGAGGGCAACGACAACGTCATCCTGTGCGAGCGCGGCATCCGCACCTTCGAGACCCGCACCCGCAACACCTTCGACCTCAACGCCGTGCCAGTGCTGCACCACCTGTCGCACCTGCCCGTCGTCGCCGACCCCAGCCACGCCACCGGCTACACCCGCTACGTTGAGCCCATGGCGCTCGCCGCGACCGCCTGCGGTGCCAACGGCCTGGAGATCGAGGTCCACGACGAGCCGAGCCGCGCCTGGTCCGACGGCGCTCAGGCCCTCACCCCCGATCAGTTCGACGACACCATGCGCCGCATCCGAGCCATCCGCGAGGTTGTCTGCCAAGAGACTATGGAGTAGCCCATGGGTACGGTGAGAAACGCGCGCGTTAACCAGGGCGGCCCCAAGTGCGCCGGCATCGTCGGCTTGGGCCTCATCGGCGGCAGCTTTGCCCGTGGCTATGCACAGGCGGGCGTCCGCGTGCTGGCCTGGGATCCCAATGACGACGTCATGACGGCCGCCAGCATGGGCACCGTCGCCGGAGAGCTCAACGACAAGACACTCGGCGAATGCGACATCATCGTCCTGGCTTGCTACCCCGAAGCCTGCATCGAGTGGCTCGAGGCGCACGCCCAGGCACTCGCCGACGCCACCGATACCGAGGCCATCATGGGCCCCGTGGTGATCGACACGGTGGGCGTCAAGGGCATCGTGTGCGAGCGCGCCTTTGAGCTTGCCCGCGAGCACGGCTTTTACTTTGTGGGCGCGCACCCCATGGCGGGCACGCAGTACTCGGGCTATGCGCACTCCCGCGCCGACCTGTTCCAGGGCGCGCCACTCGTGCTCGTGCCGCCCGCAGTGGACGATGCGCTCAAGCTGGAGCTTTTGGGCCAGGTGCGCGAGATGGTGCGTCCCCTGGGCTTTGGCAAGTTCAGCGTAACGAGCGCCGCTGAGCACGACCGCGTCATCGCCTTTACGAGCCAGCTCGCGCACGTCGTCTCCAACGCCTATGTTAAGAGCCCGACCGCTCAGGTCCACCACGGCTTTTCGGCCGGCAGCTACCGCGACCTCACCCGCGTGGCGCACCTCAACCCGCAGATGTGGTCCGAGCTCATGATCGACGACGCCGACGCGCTCGCCTTCGAGATCGACCATCTGATCGAATCGCTCGGCGCCTACAGCCGCGCCCTTAAGGACCGCGACCAGCGCTATCTGGAGAATCTCCTTGCCGAGGGCGACCGCATTAAGCGTGCACTCGACGACGAGGCCTCCCACTAGACCACCCATCACGCCAGGTCGAAAGGACCGAAGCTTATGGCGATTACCATCGATATCGACACCGCACGCCCCTATCAGGTGCATGTGGGCACGTTTTTGCTGGAGCAGGCAGGCCCGCTCGTCCGCGCCACCGCCGGCGGCACCAAGGCCGTCATCGTGACGGACACCAACGTGGGCCCCCTCTACCAGATGCCCGTTAAGCAGAGCCTGGAGGCGTCAGGCTACGAGGTGAGCATCTGCACCTTCGAAGCCGGCGAGGCCCACAAGCGCGCCGAAACCTATGTTGCCATTTTGGAGTTTGTGGCCGAGCACGAGCTTTCGCGCTCCGACGTGATCGTGGCACTCGGCGGCGGTGTCGTGGGCGACGTGGCGGGCTTTGTGGCCGCCACCTACATGCGCGGCTGCAAGTTTGTGCAGATCCCCACGAGCCTGCTCGCCATGGTGGATTCGTCGGTGGGAGGCAAGACCGCCATCGACCTGGCTGCCGGCAAGAACTTGGCCGGCGCCTTTTGGCAGCCGAGCGTGGTTATCGCCGACGTGGGGTGCCTGGCCACCCTCACGCCCGAGCAGTTCGCCGACGGCTGCGGCGAGGTCGTCAAGCACGCCGTGATCGCCGACCCGGAGCTTTTCGCCGAGCTGGAGAAGACCCCGCTCACGCTGGAGCTGCTCAACCGCGATGTGGCCCGCGTAGCGCTCATCATCGCCCGCAATATCGACATCAAGCGCGCCGTGGTCGTCGCCGACGAGTGCGAAACCAACCAGCGCAAGCTCCTCAACTTTGGACACAGCGCCGGGCACGCCGTCGAGGCCTGCGAGCACTTTGAGCTGGGACACGGCAACTGCGTGTCGATCGGCATGGGTATCATCACGCGCGCCGCGGCCCTGCACGGCGTCTGCGATGCTGCGCTGCCCGGTCGTATTGAGGAACTCTGTGCCCGCCATGGCCTCAAGACCCGCTGCGACCTAGATGCCGATACCGTCTTTGCCGAGGCGCTCCACGACAAGAAGCGCGCGGGCGACACCATCGACCTGGTGATTCCGCACGGCATTGGCCGCTGCAGCATCGACCGCACACCGCTTTCCACTTTCCACGAACTCATTGCCGAGGGCCTCGGCCAGAAGGGAGACGCATCCGCATGCTAGCCCGCATCACCCCGTCCCCGCTTAAGGGCACCGTTCCCGCCATCGCGTCCAAGTCGATGGCGCATCGTCTCATCATCTGCGCCGCGCTCGCCAACGGCGAGACACACGTCACCTGCAACACCACCTGCGCCGACATCGAGGCTACGGTGCGCTGCCTTACGGCACTGGGTGCTCGCATCGAGACCGTCGAGGACGGCTTCCAGGTCCACCCCACCATGAAGAGTGTTGAGTTTGGCCTGCTCAAGGCCCTTGCCGGCGGCACGCTTGACTGCGGTGAAAGTGGCTCCACGCTGCGCTTTATGCTGCCTGTCGCCTGCGCGCTGGGTGCGGATGCCACCTTCGTAGGCCAGGGCCGCCTGGGCGCCCGCCCGCTGTCCCCGCTCTCGGACGAGATCATCGCCGCCGGCTGCGACCTACAGGGCCTGGGCGGTTTTCCGCTCAAGACGAGCGGACGCATGCGCCCGGGCACCTTTGTGCTTCCGGGCAACGTGAGCTCGCAATATATCTCCGGCCTTCTGCTGGCAGCCCCGCTGCTGGCCCAGCCCTCCTGCGTGCAGGTAACCGGCCTCATTGAGAGCCGTCCCTACATCAACCTGACGATCCAGGCCATGAAGGCCTTTGGCGTCGAGGTCAACGTCGAGCGTATTCCGGCCAAGGACGGCCAGCCCGAGGTCACGAACTTCCGCGTGAGCAGCGGCTCGTACCGCACGCCCGGCAGCGTAGCCGTCGAGGGTGACTGGTCCAACGCTGCCTTTTGGCTCTGTGCCGGCGCCATCGGCACCGACCCCATCACCGTCGAGGGTGTATCCCTGAGCTCCGCACAGGGCGACCGCAACGTGCTTGCCGCGCTTTCGCGCTTTGGCGCCCGCATCGTACGCTCCACCAACGCCGCAACCGTGCAGTCCGACAAGCTCGCCGGCTTTGAGATGAGCGCCCACGACATTCCCGACCTGGTGCCCGTCATCTCGGCCGTAGCCTCGCTGGCGCAGGGCCGCACCTTTATCCGCGATTGCGCCCGTCTGCGCATCAAGGAATCCGACCGCCTGGTCACGACCACCCGCGAGCTCACCGCGCTGGGCGCGCAGGTGCGCATTGCCGGCGATGACCTCATCATCAAGGGCGTCGATGCCTTCACCGGCGGCGAGATCGATTCGCACAACGACCATCGCATCGCCATGATGGCCGCTATCGCCGCGAGCCGCGCCACCGGCGAGGTCGTGATCCACGGCGCCGAGGCCGTCAACAAGTCCTATCCCGATTTCTTCGACCACTACCGCCTGCTGGGCGGCAAGGTCACGCTCGGGGAGGAATAGCATGTCCTCGACCTTTGGCAACGTCTTGCACTTAAGCATCTTCGGGCAGTCGCACTCCCCCGCCATCGGCTGCTCGCTCGATGGCGTCCCCGCCGGCATCGCCGTTGACCAAGAAGCGCTGCAGGCCTTTTTGAACCGTCGCGCCCCCGGTCGCGACGAGACCGCGACCAAGCGCCGCGAGGCCGACGTCGCCCAAATCATCGCCGGCGTGGTCGATGGGCACACCACCGGCGCGCCCATCGCGGCGATCATCGAGAACACTAACACGCGCTCCAAGGACTACTCCGAGCTGCGCCGCAAGCCCCGTCCGGGACATGCGGACTTCCCTGCGCGCGTGAAGTATCACAACATGCACGATGTCGCCGGTGGCGGGCATTTCTCCGGCCGCCTGACGGCACCCCTGTGCATCGCCGGCGGCATTGCGCTGCAGGCACTCGAGGCCCGCGGCATTAACGTGATGGCGCACGTCGCGCAGATCGGCGGCATCTCCGACCTGCCGATGGACGATATGGTCTATCGCGAGGCCGACCGCAAGGCGATCCTAACGAACGATCTTCCTTGCATTGACGCCGCCGCAGCCGGCCGCATGCGTGAGGAGATCCTAGCCGCGCGCGACGAACTCGACAGCATCGGCGGCATCGTGGAGTGCGGCATTTACGGGCTTCCCGCAGGCATCGGCGACCCCATGTTCGACGGCATCGAGAACCGCATCGCGCAGATCGCGTTTGGCATTCCCGCCGTAAAGGGCGTGGAGTTTGGCATGGGCTTTGCCGTGGCCGCTATGCGCGGCAGCGAGAACAATGATCCGTACCGCATCGATGCCGAGACCGGCGAGATCGAGATCGAGTCCAACAACGCCGGCGGCATCCTGGGCGGTATTTCGACCGGCGCGCCCGTCATGTGGCGCATGGCCGTGAAGCCGACGCCCTCGATTGGCCGCGAGCAACAGACGGTGGACATGGACGCTATGGAAAATGCCGAGCTCTCGGTCCACGGCCGCCACGATCCCTGCATCGTCCCCCGAGCCGTCCCCGTAGCCGAAGCAGCCGCCGCCCTCGCCATCTGGGACGCCCTCCTCGAGGACGCAGGCCAGCGCTAACTACCCACCCCTCAACATCCCCCGACACGTGAAAGGGGTCTCTATGGACCTTGCTGACATCCGCCAGGCCATCGATTGCATCGACACCACGCTCCTCAACAGCTTTGTCGAGCGCATGGACATTGCCACCGAGGTCGCCAAGTCAAAAATCGAGATGGGCAAGGCCGTCTTCGACCCCGCCCGTGAGCGCTCCAAGCTCAACAACCTCGCCAGCCGCGCGCCCGAGCGCTACGAGGCGCAGACCATCACCCTGTTCCGTCTCCTCATGAGCATGAGCAAGGCCGAGCAGCAGCGCTACATCAACGAGCTCAAGGGCATCACCGTCTCGCAAAAGGCCCACGCCACGGCTGCAGCCTCCGACACGCCCTTCCCTCAAACGGCCACCGTCGCCTGCCAGGGCGTCGAGGGCGCTTACAGCCAAATCGCCGCGTGCAAGCTCTTCGACGTGCCCGACATCGCGTTTTTCGAGACCTTCGAGGGCGTCATGTGCGCCGTGCGCGACGGCTTCTGCGAGTTTGGCGTGCTGCCCATCGAGAACTCCACCGCCGGCTCGGTCAACGCCGTCTACGACCTGCTCGCCCAGTTCGACTTCCACATCGTGCGCTCGCTTCGCCTCAAAATCGACCACAACTTGCTCGTCAAGCCCGGCACCAAGCTTGCGGACGTGCACGAGGTCTACAGCCACGGCCAGGCCATTGCCCAATGCGCCGGCTTTATCGAGGCGCACGAGCTGCACGCCACCAAGTACCCCAACACGGCCATGTCGGCCGAGATGGTCGCCAGCTCCGAACGCACCGATGTTGCCGCCATCGCATCGCGCAGCTGCGCGGCACTCTACGGCCTGGAGGTGCTGGAGCCCAACATCCAGGACTCGGACAACAACTACACGCGCTTTGTCGTCATCAGCCGCGATCCGCGCGTCTATCCCGGCGCCAACCGCACCTCGCTCATGATTACCACGGCCAACGAGCCGGGCGCCCTCTATCGCGTACTCGAGCGCTTCTACGCGCTCAATATCAACCTCATCAAGCTCGAGAGCCGCCCCATCCCTGGGCACGACTTTGAGTTTATGTTCTACTTTGACCTGGACTGCCCCTTTGGCAGCAAGGCCCTCGATGACCTGCTCGATTCCATCGACGACGTGTGCGAGAGCTTCACTTACTTTGGCAGTTACACGGAGGTGCTCTAGATGACCGATGTCACCGCAGCCCGCCCCTACGGCGTGCTGGGCCGCGTGCTGGGCCACAGCTACACCCCGACCATCTACAAGGAGCTCGCGGGGCTAGAGTATGTGCGTTTTGAGCGCGAGCCCGAGGACCTCCAGGCTTTTATGACGGGTGACGAATGGGAGGGCACCAACGTGACCATCCCCTACAAGCGCGCCGTCATGGAATACCTGGACGAGCTGAGTCCACTCGCCGAGCGTATGGGAAACGTCAACACCATCACGCGCCTGCCCGACGGCCGCCTGCGCGGCGACAACACCGACTACTTCGGCTTTCAGTGCCTAGTCGAGGAGCTGGGCGTTGAGGTCGCCGGCAAGAAGGCCCTCGTGCTCGGTGCCACCGGTGGCGCCGGCACCACTGCCAGCATGGTGCTCGGCGACCTGGGCGCCATCGTCGTGCCGGTCGGCCGCACGAGCGAAGTCAACTACGACAACATCGCGCAGCAGTCCGACGCCGCGCTGCTCGTCAACTGCACGCCCGCCGGCATGTTCCCCCACTGTCCCGATGCCCCCTGCACGCTCGAGGGGCTCGATGCGCTCGAGGGCGTCATCGACATTGTCTACAACCCTGCACGCACGGGACTCATGCTCGAGGCCGAGCGCCGCGGCATCCCCTGCATCGGCGGTCTGCTCATGCTCGTGGCCCAGGCGGCGCAAGCCGTTGAGCGCTACACCGGCCAGGTCACCCCGCGCGAGCGCATTCTGGACGTAACGGAGCGCCTGTCACGCCGCGAGCAGAACATCGCGCTGATCGGCATGCCGGGCTCAGGCAAGACCCGCGTGGGCGAGCAGATTGCCCTGCTCACGGGGCGAGAGCACATCGACCTGGACCGCGCACTCGAGGAGCGCCTGGGCATGCCCTGCGCCGACTTTATCGTCGAGCGCGGCGAGGCGGCGTTCCGCGAGCAGGAGACGGCGGCGCTGGCCGGCATCTCCAAGCGCAGCGGCCTGGTGCTTTCCACGGGCGGCGGCGTGGTCACGCGCGACGAGAACTACCCGCTACTGCACCAGAACAGCCAGATCGTGATGCTCAACCGTAAGCTCGACGAACTCGCCCACAAGGGTCGCCCCATCACCGCCCGCGATGGCATCGACAAGCTGGCCGAGCAGCGCATGCCGCGCTACCGCGCCTGGGCCGACTACATCATCGACTCACGCGACTGCGCCGCCAACACCGCCCAAGCCCTCCTCGACACCCTCCCATCCGCTCTCTAATCAAAACCACCACAAAGGGGACGGGCGCCTTTGTGGTAGTTTTCCAATCGCAAAGGAAGCAACCATGAAAGCACTCGTCATCAACGGCCCCAACCTCAACATGCTTGGCATTCGCGAGCCGGGCATCTATGGCAGCGACAACTACGACCGCTTAGTGCAGATCTGCCAGGAAGCGGGCGCCGCACAGGGCTTCGACGAGGTCGAGGTTTTCCAGTCCAACCACGAGGGCAGCATCGTCGACAAGATCCAGGAGGCCTACGGCAAGGTCGACGGCATCGTCATCAACCCGGCGGCCTACACGCACACGAGCGTCGCGATCCTCGACGCACTCAAGGCCGTCGCCATCCCGGCTGTGGAGGTCCATATCAGCGCCGTCGAAACACGCGAGGACTTCCGCCAGGTAAGCTACGCCCGCCTGGCCTGCTTCGCCACCATCACCGGCGAAGGCCTCCAAGGCTACGCTCACGCGTTGGAGCTGCTGAGGGAGCGTCTCGAAAAGTAAGACTGCAACACTACTGAATAATGACAGCGGGAAGGGCCGACTTGGTCCTTCCCGCTTTTAATTACGCCTTCTTGATCACGTACGCCAATCCAATATCGCAGGCGCAACGCACGAGAAATGCAAAGAGCCACGATGCTGGCAGCGTCATAAGCAGCGGCATGGTCTGCCAGGGGATAAACCAATCGACCGCGTGGATTGCAAAGATGGCAAGGCTGGCCTGTCCGCAGAACACGAGAGCTTTTTCAAAGGACCCCAAAACCGGCACGTCTTTCAACTTCTCCAGCGCCATGGAAACCCAGCACACGCAATAGCTGCCGGCAAGAGCGGCAACTGTCGCAACCGCAAATCCATCCACGCGGCGGCTCGAAAGCTCAAGCCCACTCAGCGCGGCAAGGACAAGCCAAGCGACACCGGCTCCAATAAACAGCAGAGACTTGCTCACGCTCGGCTCCAGCCCCCTTTGGCGCGCCGTATAGCCAATCCACATCAGCAAGACGGTGTAGCAGCTCAGATCCAAATCGAGTGGCAGGTAAACACCAAAACAGCGAGACACGCTCAAACCGCAAAAGGCAATCGCAGCACAGACAACGCCCTGCCAAACAGCCCCAATCCCGCGGCGATCAAACAGCCGCACGAGCACATTAAACAACAGGCGCGACGTAAACAGCGCCGCCAAAAACCATGCCATGCCAACGGCGGTAACGCCAAGCACAGGCACATCAACGCCCGAGGCAAACATAAGCGTCTTAAGCCCCGCAACCAGCGTACCGCTCGTCAAAGGAGCGCCGCTCATCAAGAACGTCGGCACCTGCCACGCCAGTGCAAGAATCACATACGGCACCAGCAGGCGCGACACCGAACCACTCAGCAGCTCGCGCCACGGCTTCGGCCTAAACGTATACCCGGCAAGAATAAAGAACACCGGCATGTGAAACGAGAAGATCGCGTGCCGCAAGGGAGAAGGATTTGGGACGGTGTGTCCCACAATGACCAGAATCATTGCAATCCCCTTTGCAATATCGATCCAGTCGAGCCTTTTGCTTCCCATGGCGAACCCTTCAAAACCGCAGCACACAAGATGAAAAAAGCCCAGACCACCAAGCGGTCCGGGCTTAATAAACGATGGTGCTCCATGGCGGATTCGAACCGTCGACCTTGGGATTAGAAGTTTCGGCTAATCCCGTGCCATGGAACCGCTAGCTGGCATTATACATTTTCGGCCCCGAAAAGCCACCCACAGCCGACCTGCGCGATTCTGAACCCAGTGCTATACAGGGCTGCCGTCAAACGCCCCCGCCATCAAACAAAACGACCCGCCCGGGATAACCCGAGCGGGTCGCGGCTAGCGCCGGTTGATGCCCACGAGGCACAGCGCGACCGCGGCCACGGTGCCGCCAAAGATCGCGCCGAGGATGAAGGAGGCCATGCTAGTACGGGTTGCCGTCGGTGACGCACACCTGCAGGCGGTCGAGGGGCTCGCCGTAGATACCGGCGTAATCATCGCCGCTATAGGTTGAGCCATCGTCGCACACAGTATCGAGCCATTCGGCACGTGCGGTGGTCTGCGAGCGATACCACGCCTGCTTGTACTCCTCGCCGCCCGGGGTCACGTAGTACATGCGCACGCCGTCGATGGTGTGGCCGGCGATGCCAGCACAGCCGTTCACGGTGTCGTTGCGGTCGCCCTTGGTCACATAGTCGAGCCATCCGTCCTCGATGGTGTGCACCTGGTACTTGAGCGTACCGCGATCAACTCGGGCGCAGAGCAGGTCGTGCTGTCGGCACGGGTAGCCCGCGAAGCCGTCGTCGCCGGAGCCGAAGTCCGTAACCTCGTCGAGCCAGCCGCCGCCGCCCTTGAGGTGCAGCGAGTAGTGTACGGGAACACGGGCGCCAGTGGAGCGAGGGAAACCGCCCGGCGCGCCCTGCGACGCCGAAGGCGCAGCGGGGGTCGCCGCGGGCTGCGCAGTCGGCGCGGACGGCTGCGTGCCGCCGACCATCGCGTCGTACCACTCGACGGCGCGCTGCATGTAGTGGTCGCGCTGCGAGCCAGCCAGCTCGCCGGGGCAGGCCGTGGACGACCAGTGCCTGTGCGGGAACACGTTCACCATCCATGCCGGGCGGCCCAGCCCGTAGTACAGGCACAGCGCCGCCACGAGGTGCGCACCGCTCTCGATAGCGGCCTCGTGAACCGTCCACGGGCCGCGCGCGCTGTTGGCGTGTTCGATGCTGATGGTAGTGTCGTTGCCGCCGCCCGTGCCGATGCCGTCGCCGCAAGCGTAAGCGCGGTCGGTGTCGTTGACGTGCTGCACGATGTAGCCGTTGCGGTCGACCGAGTAGTGGGCAGAGCAGCCGTTGGCGGCCCAGATGCCGTTGCACTGGTCGGCGTTGAGGTCGCCCGCCATGTGGTGAATGGTCACGCCCTTGATGCCGAAGGGTCGGCCTGCCGAGTAATTACAGCCGAGGAGCTTGTACTCGTCCGGCTGGACGTTAGCGAAGTCTGCCATGTTAGTCCTCCTTGATATCGCCGAGCGCCAGCAGGGCGTCCAGCCATTTGTCCGTGATGCCGACTGATTTGAAGGCCGCGTAAGCCACCTGCACGCCGCCGACACACGCGAAGATGGACGTCACCCACGTCGAGGGGTCGGTGGGCACGCCTCCCGCCATGGCCGTGAGGGCGCCGCACCCCGCCGAGACGGCGATGGCCGTCCAGCGGGCGACGCCGCCCGTCATGGCCTTAGTCTTGATGGCCTGCACGATGTACGGCACCACGAGCACCGTGGCGACGGTGAGGCCGGCCTGAATCTCAGTCATTTGATTGCTCCTATCTGTTTGTCTCCTTGTTGTACATGAGGTCGACGCGGTCGTAGATGTGGTCGACCTTCTCGGCCATCCCCTGGCTGCGCGCCTGGCTGTGGACCAGATCGGCGTGCAACACGTCATTTGACGCGACGACCGACTCCATGAGGGTTTTCATTCCTTCAATCAGGGTGTTGCTGCGCTCCATCTGTGCGGCGATGCGGCCCTCCATCTGCGACCGCTCGCGGTCGCGCTGCGCCCGCTCGTCCACCTCGGCCTGCTTGCGCTCCTCGCGCTTCAGGTCGAGCTCGCCCTTCCGCTGGTTTTGTCGCTTGTACTCGTCCAGAAATTGCCTACCGAAATAGAAGGCGATCAGCGCCAGCAGCACGCCGCCGAGCCACCCCGGCCCGTACGGCGCAAAGAGCTTGAGTACCTCCATCCGGCCTCCCTTCCGTTCTGCAGTGTGGCTGGGCCAACTCCCCGCCACACTGCAGGTTCGGGCCCCCGTAACGCCGGCCTACACCGCCGCCATCGTGCCGACGCACACGGCCAGCGGGCCCTGCGACAGGATCACGGCGCGGTCGGTGATGATGCACCCCGTGCAGGAGCGCACCATCGGGACCGTCACCACCGCGCCGTGCAGCATCACGTCGAGCGCCGTGTCGTGGACGCCCACGACCGTGCCGAACTCCATCGTCAGCCGCTTGCCGCCCGACGGCATCGCCGCCGCCAGCCGCGCCGCCGCGCCCTTGATCTCGGCTGCCGAATCGCTCATCGCTCGTACCTCCTCGCCGTGTGCTTTATGACGCAGCCGGCGTCAAGCGTCAGCGTCTGCTTCTGGATTGCCAGCTTGCCGACAACCCCGCCGGTCCTGTAGTTCATCGCCACCGCCATGCACGGCTCGACGGGCTTGTAGACGCTTCTGAACTCGTCCGTGCGCGTCACGGCGCGCTCGGTGGCGAGCAGCTCAGCCGCCTTGCGGTCCGCCGCCGCCTGCATGGCGTCCTGGGGCCAAGGCGTGGCGTTGCCTCCCTCCTCGACCTTGTCGGCGACGAAGATGGCCTCGCCGCCGTCGATGTAGCAGTAGCCCCAGCTGACCTTGCTGTGGTTCTCCGTGGCGTGGTAGGTGTAGCTGACCTTCTGCCACTCGCCAGTCATGGTGAACCCCTTGGTCACCGGGCCAAGCGCCCTCTCCTGGTCCCAGAAAGACTGTATGATGCCCGTCGCGCCCTTAGTGCCCTTGACCCACACGCTCTGCGTGTAGTCCGTGTCCTTCTTGACGCTCGGCCCCTCGTCCTGGCAGAAGCCGACGCGCCCGCCGCTCGAGACGACCTTGATGCCGAAGATCACGCCCACCTGCGGCGAGTCGGGGACGTAGACGGTCTGGATGCTGCCGTGCGAATCGCTCTGCCTGAAGCTCTTATCCGACTTCTTGCCGGTGCCGATGAGGGCGTTGGCGGCGCCCTCGACAAGGTTGGCGTCCTCGGTATCCACGCCCGGCAGGCTGTCGTAGCTGTAGCTCTTGACGATGCGGCGACCGACCGAGACGGTCGAGAGGTCTGAATCGGGCGAGTCGTCCACCGCCGTGCCGCGCACCGATGCGTCCTGCGTGCTGAAGTCCACGTGCACGACGTTGCAGACCTCGGCGCGGTTAGTCGATTCGGTCATGTCCGACATGAAGCGCGCATCCCTGCCCTCGGTGAACTCCGCCGAGACGGGCATGTCGGCAGGCTCGACGTAGCGCCTGAACAGCACGTTGCCCATGCGGTCGGTCGAGGCCGAGCGGAACCCCGCCGCCTCGAGGAGCAGGTTCACGGCATCCAGCTTGGTCTTGGCGTCGTTGTTCTTGCCCACGCCGAACACCCAGTTACTGCCCAACAGGAGGCTGCTGCTGTCGGCGTAGACGGTGAGGCCGACCGACTCGGCTATCTTGACGGCCTCCTCCACCGCATTGCTGTCCTGGGCGATCACGTAGGGGCCGTCGAAGTCGTCGTCCTTGAGCAGCTTCAGGAGGCCGTAGGCGTTGATCTGGCCCTCGCGGTAGGCGCCGTCGATGTCCACCGAGTCCACCTGCGGCATGAATGTTCCGAGGCACTCGCGCCTCTTACTGCCGTCCGTGAAGGTGGCGTTGAGGTACACACGCAGAAAGTCGTTGCCAACGTCAAACTTGTCAGCGAAGTCCAGGGATGCAGTCTCGTAGAGCGCCGTGTTTGCGTTGCGCTCGATGGAGCCGCCGTTCTCGATGTCGCGTACGAAGTCGAGCTCGAGCCCCGTCTCACGTGATACGCGCACGAAGTCGTAGGAGGCGTCGAACGGCCTTATCCAGCTATCAGCCATTGGCGGGCTCCTCCCACGTCTCCCACGTCGGGTCGCACGAAGCCACCCACGCGCCGTCGGAACGCTTCACGCTACAGCTGAGGCGGGCGCGGAACCGCTCGCCGTAGAGATCGCGCACCCAGAAGCGCCCCGCCATGTTCATGACCTCGAGGAATGACTTGTAGTCCTCCTCGTCGAGCAGCAGGAAGTCCATGCTGTCCTTGACGTCCCGTTCGTTGATGCCGTACGAGACGGGCAGCCCTTCCCCGCCGTCGGCGAAGTGCAGCATCTTGTATCCGTGCGTCACCTTGCGGCTCGAGCCCTTCTTGAGATAGCGCCCGAACCACGACCTCTCAGCGCCGGCTCCCCAGTTGAGAGCCACCTCGCGGCTCGCCACGGTCGTTTTGACCCTCGTCGCTGTGCTCACGCCCGTCGCGGCGTAGGCAACCGCGACGTACTCGAACTCGCTGTTGAGCGGAGGCAGCGGGTCGCTCGCGCCCTCGCCCGCCGCAAGGTGCGAGCCGAGCTGCAGGGTCGAGCCGTCGGGCAGGACGCGCAACACGGTGAAGTGGGACGTTTCGGGCGTGTCGTCACTGTCGGCCTTGCCTGGGAATACCGACAGCTGGCATCCCAACCTCTCGTCGACGAAGATGTTGAGCGACGGTTTGGCTGGCGGTGCCCAGTCGGTCCGGAAAGTTCTCGAGACGGTGACCGATAGCGACGATCCGGCCGTGACCGTGAGCATGACCCTGTACGGCGTGAAGTTGACGAAGGCGTGCTGCGCGTAGCCGAGGCCAAAGGAGCGCGCGTCCTTGTCCACAGTCCCGCTCCACAGGAGATTGCCCCTGATGTCGCACAAAGACAGGTACTGTCGGCTGACACCCGTCTCGTCGGCCACCTTCCACGTGAAGGTGTGCGGCACCGCGCGCAGGGTCGCCCCGTCCGCAGCCGGATCGGTGAAGAATGCCTGGGGCGCGTCCGCCACGGTATATGCCGCCGCGCTCGACCATGCGCCCCAGTCCTCGTCGAGGCCCTTGGTGCGCACGCGCACGGAGTAGAGGCCCTTGGTGCCGGTCGGCAGCTTCAGGCTCGTACCCGGGCCATCGACCGTCGTGGTGGTGGGACCCGTCGGCGTCGTGACCTGCACCTTGGCTGAGGTCTGCGCCGAGCCGTCCGGATGGTTGGGCACCCATTCGAGCGTCGCGGTCGAACCTGTGGCGTAAGCCGCCCTGACGCCCCTGATGGACGGTGCGAGCGGCGGGCATATTGTCGTGACCTCGTTTGACTCGGTCCATGGTCCCTTGAGGCCGCTCTTGACCGCGCGGGCGCGGTAGCGCACCGTACCCGCCGGTGCCTCCTCGTCCTCCCAAGAGGCGCTTACATCCGCATCGACCCACGTCTTTCCACCGTCGGTCGATAGCTGGAACTCCCAGCTATCGACGAAGGCCGGCGCGTCGTGCCCCTTGAGCACGACCTTCGCCGCCTCCGCCTTGACTGCCTCGAGCATGCCGAGCGCCGTCGGCGTGGTGTAGATCGCCGGCGCGCTCACGCCGTAGTCCGACGTGCCGCCGGGGCCCGTCGCCTTGGCCGAGAAGATGTACATGCAGCCCGGCTCGAGGCCGTTGTAGGTGTGGCTCGTGGTATCCCAACTAACGGTGCCGACGTCGGTGAACTTCCCCGGGCCGTTCTTCACCACACCCACGGTCACTGTGTCCCAAGGGTAGGCGTCGTCCCTGCCCGTGTAATCGGTGTCCCAGCTGACCTTCGCGCTGGTGTCGCTCAGGCGCTCCGCCCTGATGTTCTTCGGCGGGTGCGGCGTGCTGTAGGCGCGGCACGGCACCGTGACGGTGTTGGAGGCGTTCGAGGTGCCGTTGCCGAAGCCGCCCGTGACGCTGATCTGGCCCGTGAAGGTGTGGTTGTAGGAGTCGCCGTTGCCGCGCGCGAGCTCGACGTCGCGCGAAGTGCACTGGACCCACACCCAGTCGGAATTGTTCGTCGAGTAGACCGAGCCGTTCCACGAGCCGCCCGCCGACGAGCTGCCGTTTGCGTAGCAGTTGATGGCGTAGCGCGTGCCGTAGCCGTGCGTGACACGGTAGGTCACCGTGGTGTCGGTACGCCCAACCTCAGCAACGTCCACGTACGCGCACCAGCAGTACAGGCCGTAAGCGCCTCTGCCTTGAACCCAGTTTCCCTGCGCCATACTACGCGACCCCCATCGCCATGCTCTGCTCCACCGCCGCGACGAAGCTCCTGAAGGCGGAGGCCACGCGCCCGTCGACGCCCAGCAGGTCGCCGTCGAGGTAGAGGTTGTAAACGTTGCCGCCGCCCGCGATGCCCGCGGCTCCGCTGGCGGTCGCCCCGTATGCTCCGCCGCCGGTAACGCTCGCACCGAACACGGCGGCCTTCTCGACGTTGCGCACCGCCGACCTCATGGACTTCACGGGCTCGTCAGCCGTGTCGTCGATGCCGAGGGCCGCGCCCTGCATCACGTAGCCGAAAATCTTGCGGAACACGCGCGACGGCGAATGGATGCCCAGCAGGTTCTTGGCCGCGTCGATGGCGCCGCCCACCACGCCGGTAATCTTGCTCACGACCACGCCGGCCGCGCCGCTGATTCCGTTTGCGATGCCCTGCACGATTTGCGATCCGATGGATGCCACGCGGCCCTGGATGGAGGACAGGGCGCCCATGATGGAGCTGCCGATGCTCGAGGCCGCCGAGGTCACGAAGCCGACCGCGCCGCGGATGGCGGAGCCCAGGCTGCTGATTCCGTTGCGTCCGATGCCCGCCAGGGTGGACGGCAGGTTGTCGATGGCACCGCGGATGGCGGACACGATGTTGGTGCCGCACGAGCGCACAAAGCCGGCCATGTTCGCGATTCCGTTGCCCAGGAACGTGATGGCGTTGCGGCCGAGGCTAAGCCAGTCGAGCGCCGACCACGCCGAGACGAAGGCCGAGAAGATGGCCGGGATGTTGGCGATGAGCGTCGGTATCGCCTGCACGATGCCAAGCGCCAGCGTCACGATTGCCTGGATGCCGGCACCGAGCAGTATCGGCGCGTTGTCGTTGATCGCGCTGGCGAGGTTCTGCACGATAACCGGGGCCTGCTCGATGAGCGTCGGCAGGCTGTCGGCGATACCCTGCGCCAAGCCGACGATGAGATTCGCCGCGCCCTCTGCCAGAACACCCGCGTTCTCGGCTATGGACTCGGAGAGGCCGGTGAGAATCTGCAGGCCGCTCTCCGTGATGGAGGGCAGGTTCTCGGACAGGTAGCCGCCGAGCGATGTCATGAGCGACGCCGCCGTCTCGGAGAGGAAAGACAGCCCCATCTCGATCCCCTCGGCGAGCCTGGGAACGACCTCGCCGCCGACGTCGGCGAAACCCTCGGCGATGCCGGGCAGCGAAGAGGTGATGTTCTCCTGCAGCGTGGACAGGTCGCCGTCGAGCAGCGTCAGCCCGTAGACCATGGCGAGGTGCAGCGACTCCAGCGGGTTGTCCCCAACCGCCCAGATCTCACCAAGACCCTTGAAGCGCTCGCCGATCTCATCCACGCCGTCAGACACGGCAGAGAGGATGTCGCCCATGGGCCCGGGCACGGCCTCAGCCGCGCTGCCGAGCGCCTGCGTGAAAATGTCGACGAACGCCTGGCCGAGCACGGGACCGACCGACGCGACAAGGCTCGGTAGCTGCGACAACGCCGTGCCGACGATGGTCGCAACGCGCGGGACGACGTTCGAGGCCGCCGTCTCGACCGACTGCAACAGCTCCTCGGTGAGCTTGCCCATGTCGGCGTCGTCCTTGCCCAGCTCCGTCACCCAGTTCTCCCAGGCGGCCTTGGCCATGTTGCAGGAGCCCTCGATGGTCGTCGCGGCCTCGCGCGAGGTCGTGCCCGCGATCTGCATCTGCTCCTGCATCGTGTGGATGGCGAGCACGATGTTGTCGAAGGACAGGCTCGACTCGTCCACGGCGTCGTTTACGGCGTGTGCGTCCTTGACGAGGCGCTGCATCTCCTCCTTGGTTCCGCCGTAGCCGAGCTTCAAGTTGTCAAGCATGGTGTAGTTCTGCTTGGCGAATCCTTGGTACGCGTTCTGGAGGTCCTCCATCGCCGTGCCGAAGGTGTTCGCGTTGTCGCTCATGTCGACCATTGCCGTGTTGGCGTACTCGGCGGCCTTGACCGTGTCGCCGCCGAGCGATTTGACGAGCGAGGCCGAGAAGCCCGTCACCTGCTCCATGTACCGGTTGGCGCTCAGGCCGGCCGTTATGTAGGCGCGGTCGGCGTTGGCAAGCACCGTCGTCTGGGCCTGCTCGAGCTGCTCCCACTTACCGGAGCACTGCTCGACGGTCTGTCCCGTAAGCGCGGCGTACTCGTCGAGCGACTTGCCCATGTTGCCGAAAATCTTCTGGATGCCGCCGACGTTCTGCTCGTATGCGGCGTATGCGTTCATGCTCATGCCCGTGACGGCGGCGACGCCCGCCCCCACGGCGGCGACGCCCATGCCTACCGCCTTGGCAACGGTCGCTCCGGCCTTGCCGAGCGTGCCCACGACCTTCGAGGCCACGCCCTCGGCCTTGCCGCTGGCCTCGTCCTTGAGGCCGACCTTAATCATCAGGTCGAGAAGGTTCACCTAGACCACCTTCAATCCCATCCGCTCGATGATGTCTGCGGCGATCTCGTCGCCGCCGCGCGTGTCCTCCGCCTCGGACCCATCGCCCGCATCGCCGTTGACGATGCTCAGGAAGGGTTCCTTGAGCCACTTCCCCTGCGCCATGAGGCGCACCGACTCGCTCAGGTACACACGGAACGCCTCCCGCTCGTCCCGCTCGCGCCACCGCGCGACCATGTACCTACAGAAAGGGCGAGCACGCCGTGGCCCGACGTACTCGCCCAGACAGAGCCATATGTGAGATGGGTCCTCGGCGGCTATCCAAAAAAAGGAGCCAAAATGTCCTTGATGCCGTCGATGCCGTCGATGGCATCCTTGATGTCGTTCACCCACTTCTTGACGGTGAAGTCGGCCTTGTACTCCTCGAGCGTCTGGCCGTCGAGCGCGGCGAGCAGCTTGTAGCTGATCTCGCCGCCCTGGCGCAGCACGTCGGGTAGAAGCCCCGCCACCATGTCCACGGCGAGGCCGTTGACCTCGGAGGCGGCGGCTACCTTCGCGGCCTCGGGGTCGCCCTTGACCTTGGCGCTCGCCTTGGCCTTGGCCTTGGCGGAATCGGCGCGGAACTTGGCGTAGGCCGCCTTGGCCTTTGCGCCAAGTTCGCCGTTCATGACGTCCTCCGCCACGTCCGCCAACAGGCACATGGCGTTCTGGAACTCGTCGGCGTTAAGGTTCTCCAGCTTCATGGTTAGGCTCCAATCTCCTGTTTGATATAAATCTCGTAGGGCACGATCTCGGGGTTCTTGATGGAGTAGTGGCCCGTGAACTCGAACGCGAACTGGCCCTTGGCCTTGTTCTGCGTCGTGATCTGCAGGCCGCCCGTGTTGAGCGCGTTAATGAGGCGGATGGCGATATAGCCGTTGCCGCTCTCGCCCGAGTAGTCGCCGATGAGCCAAATGTCGGCGAAGTCGGCCTCCGAAAGCGCGGAGCGCGGGACGATCTTCCCCTCGGTCTCGTCGGCTGCGGCTGCGAGCTTCATGCCGAGCGGAGTGTTAATGGTCACGAATGTGCCGCTCAGCTTGGCCTCGATGCTGTCGATGCGCTTCAGCTCCATCGTGTTGGCGGGGCAGTTGTCGATGTCCTCGCCATAGTCGATAAAGGTGGGCGTCGCGGCGAAGCTGGTGCCGCCGCTCGTCGCGCCCATCAGCTCGGACTCCGCGACCTCTGCGGTCTTGGGGTTGAAGTTCGTGGCGAGCAGGCCCGCGTTGATGACGATCTCCTTGAAAGTGTTATCGGGGATGCGCGTGAACTTAGACATATGACCTCCTAGTAGCTGGTCATGTACTCAATGGTCAGGTTGATGATTCGGCGCTTCACGGCGTTGTCCTCGTCGGCCATGGCGTTGCAGAACGGCTCGCCCTGCATCACCCACATGCCGCCGCCGTCGCACGGCAGCAACACGCCGGAGAGCCCGAGCGCCCGGGCGACCTCCTCGGCCTTGGCGTTGGGCGCGGCCTCGGACGAGGTCCGGTACCAGAGGTTCACCTCGGAGTTGCACTGCGTTCCGAACGCCGCGGTCGGCAGGTCGTAGGTGATGTAGGGCATCTTCGCCTCGCCCGGCACCGCCGAGTCGCGGTACACGGGAAGGCCGAAGCCCTCGAGCCACTCCTGCAGCGCCGCCGCCTTAGTCGCCATCCGGCACCTCCCACTCCTCCGCGCTGCACTGGCCGAAGCTGAATGACGCGCAGCACGGCGCGGCGCCGTCGTCCGCGTTCGACGTGCAGCGGAATACCTGCCCGTCGAACGCACGCTGGAAGAGGTCGCCGTACCGCAGCGGCTCGGCGGTCGTCACGGTGTAGACGTTCCTCACGCCGTCGTGCTCCGCGATACGCGAGGCCGTGGAGCTGTCGCGCACGATCGCCGCCATGAAGCCGTCGCCGACGGTAAGGGCGGTCCTGAAGCCGCCCTCGCCGTCAGGCTCGGTCTTTGCGACGAGCCTCGCGCACGCCACCGCCATGCGCTCGTACAGGCGGCTCACAGCTTTCTCCAAGGGTCGAGACGCGCCTTGAACTGCTGCCGCCACGTGATTGGCGAGCCGTCGCCGCCGACGCGCGTGTAGCTGTAGCCGCCGAAGCTCTCGCTCGCGTAGGGGCTGTCCAGCTCCTTGGCGTGCTCGGTCTGCCACGCTGCGATCTCGTCAGCGAGGTCGACCACGGCCTGCGGGATGGCGAGCGCCCAGACGGTGCCGACGAACTCCTCGTCCGTGAGTTCGTTGTAGGGCCACGCGTGCAGCCCGTCGTTGAAGGTCGAGCCCGTGATGCGGACGTACTGGCCCTCCTTGAGGCCGAGGGCCGCGGGCGGCACGAGGCGGCCGTCCTCGATACGGACGCGCCCCGTGCGCTTGTCGGCGACGAACCAGTTGCGCAGCGACAGAAGCACCTGCTCGAGCATCTCTGCGCCTATCGCTTATCGGTGATGACGGCGGCGAGCTCGGGGCTGAGGGTCTTGACGCCGCAGAGCATGTCGATGGAGACGGTGTCGGTCTTGGTCTTCTGGTCGTAGCCCTGGACTACGCGCAGGCCGAAGCCGTCGTAGGAGGTAGAGAAGGCCTTGGGCGCGCCGAGCGGCATCTCGAGCTGGCGGGTCACGAGCGCGAAGGCGTTCTTGTGAAACGCGATGGACGGCGTGTAGTTTGCCGTCTCTGCCGTGGTCTTCTGCACATTCTGGTCGCAGTAGAAGTCGAGGCCGTACTTGCGGCCAAGCGATGCCTCCTTGAGGGCGGTGCCGTTGTCGCCGACGGCGGAGGCGTTGGTAAACGCCTCGGTGTTGAGCAGGTCGGCCTCGGCCTGGGAGCCGTAGACGAAGCGGCGCTCCGTGGAGGGCGCCTTGGCGTCCACGAGGAACTTGCGGGCGGCGATGATGTCCGCCACGGCGATGGCGCCCTTGGCGTGGTCGACGCGGTTCGTGACGTCCTTCTCGAGCGCGAGCAGGTAGCCGTCGATCTTGTCGGCGAAGGCCTGCATGGCCGGGACGAGGAACTGCGCGGAGAAGTCGACGATGCCCATCGTCAGCTCCTTGGACGTGACGGCGAACGTCACGTCGAGCAGCTTGTCCATCTTGACGGGGACCTTGCCCTCCGTGGCGTCCTGCACCTCGACCTCGGTAGTAAACTCCTTGGCCTCGAAGGTGGCGGGCTTGCGGACGGTGATGGTGTCGCCCACGCCGGCGACGAACTCGGAGGAGTAGTCGCGGTGGACGAGGTTGGCCATGACGGCGTTGGTGCGCAGAACGTCCAGCGCCTCGTTGGCGATGATGTTGGGTGTAAGGATGGTGTTCGACATAGAAACCCCTTAGCCTCTCTGCTCCGCCTTGTACTTCATGTACTCGGCGGTGCTCATTTCGTTGATGTCCTTGCCGCCCTCGCCCTTGGGGGCGTGGGCCACGTCGGCGCCCTTGACGGTTGTGGTTGCGATGAAGTCGGCCCAGTCGGCCTTGATGCCCTCGGTGAGCTTGTCCGCGCCTTCGATAGCGCCGTCCTTGACGGTCACGTTCTCGAGGTCGGAGACCTTGAGAACGGTCTCGATGCGCTTGGGGTCGACGCCCGCCGACTTGAGCAGCTCTCGGTACAGGCTGCGCTTCTCGGCTACGGCTTTCTCGCCCTCGACCTTGGCCTTGTAGTCCTCTAGGTTCTTGACGGCGGCCTTGTACTTTTCCTCGTACTCGCCCGCGCCCTCGCCCTTGGCCTTGAGCGCGTCCAGCTCCTTCTTGTAGCCGTCCGCCTTGCCCGCGGCCTCCTTGAGCTCGTCGCGCTGCGCCTTGAGCGCGTCCACGCTCTCGGCGTGCTCTTCGATGATCTGGTCGATCTTCTCGTCCTCGATGCCCATTGCCTTGAGCATCTTTCGCGTGAGTGCCAACAGAATCTCCCTTGCTTCGGAATGGGCGGGTCCCAGCCTGTTGCCTCGGCAGGGCCCGCGCCGCAATACCTCGCGGCAAGGGTGAGTATCCAAGCGGAGTAACGCGGCCCTACGCGCCACCCCTCAGGTGCTTCTCGAGAATCGCCCGGTACGTGTCGCCGTGACCCGTTGCCGCCTTGCGCAGGAAGTGCTTGCCCTTCATGCGGGATGTCCCCTCCTCGACGTATGGCGCGTACTCGACGTTGGTCCCGATGAAGCAGTCGTAGCCTTTGAGTAGGTGCGTGACGGAGTTGCGCAACCTGCCCGTGTCGACCGGGCACGTCGCCTTGGCATAGCCCTCCGCGACGAGGCCTATCTCCTCCAGGCCCGTCTTATAAGCGCGCAGGAGGGCCTTCTCGACCTGCTCGATGTTGTTCTGCCGTATCTCGATGCACTCGGCGGTATCCAGCTTCGCGGCGTTTACGATCTCCTCGGTGATGAGGGTGCCGTGCCGGCCGTGGTCGCCGACGCCGCCGACGAGCCCGTAGGCCATCAGTCGAGCACCTCGCACCCGTAGCCCACGCGGCCGTCGACGTCCGCCTCGATGGCCTCGATGGCCTGCACCGGCACGCCCTCGCACCCGAGCGTGCAGCCGTCGTCGGGCTCGACCTCGTCGCCGCGCTGCGTGCAGATGTATGTATCCGGGAACGTGAAGCCGAAACCCAGCTTTACGGCGCAGTCGCCGCAGTTCGCACAAGTGAATAGCTCTTTCATGCCTGCCCCAATCTCTCTGCGGGCAGTGTCGCGGCACGGTCACGCGGCATGAAAAAAGCCCCGCCGTGGCGGGGCCTGCTGTGATCTATTGGACTTTTACCTCGTGGGCCTTGTCCATCTCAAGCTCGATAGCCGATGGACTCTCGTCTCTGAGGAAAAATGGAATCGGAAAGAAGTCAATCCTGCCCGTTTCCTTGTCGATGGCATAAGGAGTGTCGCCCGGGGTCATCTTTCCATCGAAGCCGAAACCGACGAACCAATGATATTTGCCCTCGTATGCGCACACTGGGCCATAACCATCAACGGCCTCCTCTTCCAGAATCGGCTTTATAGCCTCTTCCAATGTGAGCATATCAACCTCTTGTCGTCAGGCACTCGTCGATAAGGTCGCCAAACTCGGCGTCGTCAACTCGTGCGAACTCCGTCTCCTCGGCCTTGATTATACCAAAATACCAGCTCACGTCCTCATCACCGCTCTGTGGGTCTATGAACTTGATAGCGTTTCCCGTCTTTTCCGCAACGAAAACGTGTCGTCCGCTCTTGCCGCAAAGCGCGTGGTCCCAGGAAACGGAGACCTCGGCCCTCGCGTCCCCGTTTACCGCAAGGAGGAATGACGTTATTTCTTTCTCCGGCTTATCGCCACCACGTTTCCAAGTGGCCCCCGGAAACACCTTTTTGTACGACTCGGCGCGCGCGAAGGGGTCATATGCCGATATTTTCCCCCACTTGTTCATCTTAACCGGCTTCGCAACGACGTCGAGCCCACGCCGTCTCGCCTCATACGCCGGAACGCACCTTTGGCAGTTGTACGAGTACCTGCCGTCTTTGTCCTTCTTTGTCTTAAAGTTCGGGTTGACCTTGGCAAGGTCGGAGCCTGCGGAATGCTCGCCCTTGATCTCCTTGAAAACACGCCGGCCGTTGACAATGGGCGTCGAACCGGGCGCAAGCACCGTGTCGAGCACCTTCTGCTGGTCGCCCGCCGACATCTTCCTGAACCCGCTCGACGGTATGCCGTAGTCCTCGAGCTGGCGCGAGAGCCGCTTTCGCGCCTCGGTCTTGGACACGCCCGCCGTATCCAGCTTGCGCTTGGTTCCAGGCATTTCCATGAACTCGGAGATGGTGCGGTTCGCGGGTTTAGCGCCGGTGACGGCGGGCTTGCCGGCCTTCCATTCCTCGTAGGTCATGCCCTCGGGCAGGCGGCTGAACCGCTCGCCGTCGAGCACGTCGAGTCCGTCGCAGCACGCCACCAGCGTGCACCGGCAGTTCGCGGTCTGGGCATACGGCGCCTCGGGGTCGCCCGGGTAGCGGCACCCGTTGCTGAACTTCTCGCCGACCTCGACCTTCTCGCGGTCAATCTCCCTGTGGCTCGAGCGCGTGCGCAGGTCGAGCGTCGCCACCCATTCCTGCTGCACCTTGATACCGAGCCCCTTGGCCCTCTTGTAGCTGTCGACACGCCCGGCGTTCTCCGCCGCAGTCGTCGAGGTGCGCGCCAAACGCATTGCCGCCGCGCGGTTCGCCCCCGTCACGTCCTGCATGCGCTTGGCTATCTTTGGTATCGACTCGCCGAGCAGCACGCCCTGCGTGATCTGGTTGGCGATGAGCCGGCGGTTCCACGCCACGTCCTTGGCGACGTTGACGGACGGCTTTGGCAGGTAGCTGTCGTGGTCGGTGAGCAGCCTCTGAACGGTCGAGGCGTCCTGCAGTGCGTAGGCCGTGTCAACGCCAACGGCGCTCTCGACCTGCCACGTGCCGTAGTTGTAGTTCTCGGCGTAGACCTCGGGCAGCCTGCCCTCGATGGCGGCTGCCGCGACGACGTTCGCGCGTGTCATGGCCTCGGCGCACTGCTTGAGCACGATTCGGTAGCGCCTGCCCGCTGCGATCTTCCCGCTTCGCCAAGACCTGTATTGCGCCTTGGTGATCTCGCCGGCCTCGAGCCGCTCGCACATCTTCTCGTCGTCGGCCTCGAACTGCGCCAGATAGCGCTTGAGGTTGGCGTAGGCCGTCTTGCTCGCCTCGCCGTACACTCCCGCCACCTCGCGCCCGAACGCCCGAATCTCGGCGTCTGAGAACTCGTGAGCGCTATCCTTCGCCATGCGCCGCCTCCAATCGTCGGCACGCATGGTCGCCCGTGCATAACGGAAAAGGGCCCCGACCGAAGCCGGGGCCCTTCCCTACTCGCCGTCCGCGTCCAGGAGTTCCTGCACCTTGGCGCGCCAGATAACGTTCACGTCGTCGACTTTCCAAGGCTCACCGGTCTTGGGGTTGATTGCCCCGTCCTTGATGAGCGTTGCGTAGATAGATGCCATTAGGCTCCACCTCCTGCCGTTGCGATCATGTCTCCCAGTTCTGCCACGGCCTGGAAGACCGTCTCCATCTGCTTTCCGTTGTCGGCGGTGGCCTGCTCCACGGCGCTGATGCGCTCGGAATCGCCCATGCCGTCGCGCTCATGTTCCGCCCAGACGGCTTCGAAGTCCGCCTTTGCGCCATCGACCGTCAGCTGGCCCGTCGGGTCGGTGAAGTGCAGCTCCTCGTAGGTGAACACCTTCACCTTGACGGAACCGCCCTCGCCGCCCTGCTCCTCGCGCTCGCCCTCGGCGATGCCGCGGCGCAACCAGACGTCGGTCCCCGCGATCTCGACCGTCTCGGGCCTCTCGCCCGTTCGCTCCGACTTCACAACCATATTTTTCCTCCTAACCCACGGCCCTCGCCGCGTTGAATATGCACCGCCTACCGTTCATCTGGTGCTCCATGACGGCCGTTTTCAGCCAGCCCCAGTAAGAGCACACGCGCCTCGCCAAGCGCTCGGTGCGCCTGCGCATGTAGCGCGCGAACGCGCGTCGCAGTCGTTTCCAGAGCCTCTTTCGCAAGTCGACCCGGCGCCCGCGAGCGCACCAGATGCGATAGCCCGCGAAGTCGATGGGCTCGGCGCCGTTGCGCCTCACCTTCCACGGTTTCAGCGACAATCCTAGCCGCCCCAAAACGCGCGCGGCGATGGCCGCGGCCTTCCTGAGCGAGCGCTTTGAGTTGCCGAGAAAATAACCGTCGTCGGCGTACCATACCTGGCATCCCGCGAGTCTCACGCGCTTGCCGCGCCGCTCCTTCGCCGCCTCCTCGACCGCGTGGTACGCGAACGAGATCACGAACGCCGCCAACCGAAGCGACAGGTAGCTGCCGAGGATAAGGACGCCGTTCATCGTCGACAACAGCGAATGGAGCAGGTAGAGGACTTGGCTGTTCTTGACGTAGCGCGCCACCAGACCCTCCACTATCGCCGTCTGCATCGAGCCGTAGCAGTTGCGGATGTCGACGTGTACGTGGTAGGCGAAGCGGTGAACCTCGCGCCTGAGCTTGCGCATCCCCAGCGCCGCGCCCTTGCCCTTGACGCCGCTCGACACCTGCCAGAAGCCGACCTTGGCGGCAAGGAGCGGCTCGAGCGCCCCGACGCACAGGTAGTTGCACACCTGACGTTTGATGCTCTCGACGCTTATCTCACGCAGCTTGCCGCTGTTCGGGTCGTGCTTCAGATAGGTTCGGATGGGCTCAAATGTCAGCGCCTCGGTCGAGAGCTCTAGCCAGATGCGGTCGACGAACGCCGTCTCGGTGCCGTATTCGTCGGCGACGCGCCAGCCGTTCTCCTTGCCGGAGTCGCTTTTCTTCCATCGGTGCAGGGCCTCGACGACGCTCTTGCGCGTGAACTCGAGGCCCTTGCAGTAGGTTTTCATAGATCAAAGCTCTTTCTGTCTGTCATACGAGCGTTCGCCTTGCGGCTACCAGCCCGTGAGCCTTGCGGACAAATTTCACTCAAAGGAGTCAGGCTGAGCCGCGTCCCGCCAGAAAGCGGCGGGCGCGGTAGACACGGTGCGAGTAGAGATTTATAGACAGATTGCCGGGAGACGAAGTTCCAAGCGGCCCTACCGGACCCGTTCCTCGAGTTCGCGTAACGAAGACCGGCCTTCGAGCCGTTCCTCAGGTTGCCGAGGAACTGAACCAGAAACCAGCGCCGCCCTCACCGTGAATCCCTGTTTGGGGTTAGGAGGGGGCCAGCCCCCTCTCAGGGCTACGCCCTGATTCACCCCCGGCTACGGCCCGTAGCAGAAAGCCGGGAGACGAAGCTCCAAGCGGCCCCACCGGACCCGCTCCCCGAGTACGCGCAACGAAGACCGGCCGTCGAGCCGCTCCACAGGTCGCCGAGGAACCGAACCAGACGGATTGTGCCTTTGACCTTACCGCCGGAGGTGTCGAAGTAGAAGTAGTCACCGACACCGGTCGTCGCCGAGCCGCCGAGCCCCTTTCCCAAGATAAGGCCGTTGACGAACTGGATGTCGAGCATGTAGCCATCTGCCGTCGGCATGCACGCCGCCGTCGGGGTCACCCCGTCCGCCACGGCATTCTTCTTCTCATTGCGAGTGTCGGGGTTGACCGCGATGCCGAAGCCCGTGCCGTCGGAGACGAAGAGCGTATCGCCCATGAACTCCCACAGGCCCAGCCCCGTCTCGACGCCGCCGACCTTGAACGGATGCTTGCCGTCCTTCGCCACCTGGCCGTCACCCACGAGGGCATCGGTGTTGCCCGTGCTCCACGGCGCACTCTGGAGCCATGTGTTCACGGTCGTGTCGAACGCCTTGACGACGTCCATGAGAAGCGCCACGTTGCCGTCTGCGAGCGTCTCCTTGCCGCCGACGACTGCGCCGTCGAACACGTCGTACGCCGCCGCGGCGCCTCGGTCTGGGCACGTGGTGCCCGTGTCGGTGCCGTACATCATCGACGCACCCACGGGAATCTTCGCCGCCTGCTCGGCGGTGACGACCACGCGCGTGACGCCCGTCTCGGCGAGCGCGGGGTGAATCTGGATGTTGAAGTCCGTGCAGCCCGGGAAGTCCACCTGGGAGGACTTGCAGAGCGTCTTGGTCAACTGGTGGAAGTTTATATACCACTGGTCGTAGACGCTCATGCCCGAGTAGCCCGTGGTCGCGGTCTTGCAAAGGTCGACGAGCGAGTCGTGCGACGTCGTGCGGTTGGCGACCTTCGCGCCCGAGACGGAGCGCGGGCGCCCGTCGGCGTCGATGCTCATGGGGTATGTCGGCGTCAGCATGTACGGTCGCAGTGTGCCGTCCGGCAGCAACGCCTTGGGGTTCGGCTGCGAGCCGCTGAATCGGCTGTCGGACCACGAGACGAGCAGGTTGCCGTTCGTCAGTACCTCGACCGCCTGCCACACGACCGGCGCAATCTCGTAGACGTTGTTGCCGCGTCCGTTGTCCACACGCGAGAAACCGTAGTCGACGCCGTCGATGGCCTCGACCCACGGCACGCCATCAGCGTCGGCACCGGCGTTGGCGGACACGTGGAACCACGGGCCGCCCTCGGTGTCGAACGGGTCGACAGCCGCGCTCGTCGCCGTCGCGGGCACGAACTCGGTGGAGGCCACGCGCTTCGCGGCGGCGCTCATCGGCTGGATGTCAGTGGGGCTGCCCGCCGGGATGAGGAACGTGTACACCAGCCCCGTCTTGTGCTTGTCCACCATCGCGGCGACGCTCTCGTTGGAGTAGCGGCCCGTCGAGGCGTCGCGCTCGAGCGACTTCTGGTCGCCCAGATTCTTTACCGCGCCGACAAGCGCCCACACCGCCTTGTCCGATGCCAGCGGGTCCGCGTACTCGAACCCCTCGGTTGCCTGCTCGGTTGCCTGCGTATCGGCCATTTAGGCACCTACCTTTCGCATCTGGCAAATCTTGCCGTTTACCTTCTTGAGTCCCAGCGCCGTCACGGCAGCCGCCGAGTCGATAATCGACTGGTAGTTCAGGGCTGCCGTCTTGGCGTCCTTGAGAGCCGCCTGCGCGTCGGCGAGGGCTTTGGTCGAATCCTGCTCGCGCTTCTGCTCGGCGGTCTTGCGTTTGGCCTCATCCTCCTTGCGCTCCGTCTCGTTCTGCCCGCGCTCGGTCTCTTTTTCCTTGCGTCCCGCCTCGGCGTCGGCGCGGCTCTTCTCCGCCGTTTCGACAGAAGCCTTGAGCTGCTTGAACTCGTTGTTGACCTTGTTCACGCCAGCCGCCGCGTCCGTCGCGGGCTTCTTGAGCTCCGCGATCTGCTCGGCGGTGAGGTCGCTATATCTCAGCGCGTCGCCCTTCGGCACGCCGACGACCAGCACGTTGCCCTCCATCACCGCCGTTGCCTCCGAGCCCGAGGCAAGAGTCGTGGCGCGTGCCCCCTTGACCTCGGCGGCGACAGCCTTGTCGCGTGCGGCCTCCGCCGCCTTCTGCGCGGCCTTGGCCTCGTCTCGCGCCGTCTCCGCGTCCTTGATGGTGCGCTGGTCGCTCGGCTCGTAGATGTACTCGGCAGGCTTGGCTCGCCTCTTTACGTCCCAGAGCGCCTCGATGCGCGTGCGCCCGCCGTATGCCTCGTCCGTGATGTAGGCCCATGCGTACACGCGACCCGCCGCCTGAAGCAGTTCGTCGGGAATCTTCGCCTTGTTGCCGGCGACCTCGACCGTGTAGCACGTCCCCGTGGTCGACTTGGCGAAATGCACCTGCTCGCAGCCGACAACCTCGACCTCGCGCCCGGTGTCCCACTGCCACAGCTCGCCGTCAAGCACCTGCAATGCCGCCATCACTCATCACCTTCCTCGTCCTCGTCGCCCTCTTGGGCACCCTTCGCGTTCGCCGCCAGGGCGGGCGGCAGCGCTGCCATGCGCTCCTCCTGCTCCCGCTGCTTGCGCTCCAAAATCTTCGCCCTCTCGTCGGGCGTGATGTTCGGCAGCTTTCGCAGGATCGTCTCGTCGTCCAGATACTCGGCCTCCAGGCATACGGTCTCGACCTGCTCCTTGGTGTTGCTGATGCGAGTGTGCGTGAACACGGGAGTGTCCTCGATGCCCTGGAGGGCGAGGATGTCCATGATACCCTCGCGGATGTGGCGCTCAAACTCGGCGGCCTCCTCGTCCATCGGCTGGTATGCCGCGTCGATATGGTCGTTGGTCGCCCCCGCCGCGATGGTGTGGACGTCCAGCGCGCCGAAGTCCTCGTAGATGTCGGCCTTGATCTGCGCCAGCGTCTCCTTGCGGCCCTCGACGGGCACCTCCTGCGTGTACGGCGTCACGGACTGCCCCTGCTCGGCGTCGACCTCGGCCACGTGCGTCAGCTTGAGCTTCGCCCGCCACAGGTCGAGGTCCCTGTCGTCCATGCCGCCGGCTCCGTTGATGAGCCAGTAGATCTGTGCGCAGTCGCGCGTGTCGTTCACCAGGCCGCTCTTTATGAGGTCGTAGGCGTCGATGCTCTCGCGCATGCCGACGAGTGTGCTCTGGTGCGCGTCGCTGCCCCAGACCGCCACGATTGGCAGGCGGGAGTAGTTCTCCGCATCGACGGCCAGCTTCATCCCGTCCGCCGGTATCTCCTGATACGTGACCTTGTAGGCGCGCTTGGCCTCGGCCACCTCGAAGTCGAAGCCGCTGCCGCCCGACACCATCTCCGTGTAGCCGTCCTGCTCGTAGAGGGTCGCATGCCACGGGTGGTCGGAGTCGAGCCGCCAGAACCTCACGCCGGCGTATAGCGCCCCCGAGTACTCGTCCCACACCGGGCAAAACTCGTCAGCGGTGAACACGTCGATGTGGTCGAGGTTCCAAAACGGGAATGACACGCCGTGGATGAGCGCCTTGAGCCCCATCTCCATGACGTCGTCGTCGAAGCGGTCGCCAAGCCCCTCCTTGGTCGTGTCCTTGCCGCCCGCCGAGACGTCCACGAAGCTCACGCCCTTACCGAGCGAGTACGTGCAGCGCTGGACGTTTAGGCGCTTGAACAGGTTACTCGCCAGCCTCAGCTTCGAGGCCGTGAAGTCCTCGGCCTCGGCACCGGAGCACGAGTAGATCTTCTGCACGAAACGGTTGATCGTGACGTTGTGCTGGCGGTAGTACTCGTTCGCGGTGACGGCGTTGCGGTACATCTCGCTCGACATGTGCCGCTCGATGGCATCTGCCGCGAACGCCGTCGCCGACGCCGCCTCCTTGAGGTCGCCATCGGTCACCAAAGGCCCCTTAGACAAGCCGCTACCTCCCTCCAAAGAATGGGTTTACCTGCTCTTTCGCAGGCTTGTACATGCGCAGTGTTGCCACGCCGTAACGGAGCGCGTCGCAGCTGTGGTCCTCGACCTTGACAGGCCTGTCGCCGTCCGCCTTGGCGTCCCAGCAGTAGCCGCCGAGCTCGCCTATCAGCCCTGTGCAGGCGTCGGAGATGCGCACCGTGCCGTTGCCCAGGCACACCCCCGTCTCTCGTATGCCGTCCGCGACGTCGTTGCGCCCCTTCTTGGTCTTGAACCCGGCCTGCCGCATCGCGGCGATGAAGCTCGTGGCGCTCGGGTCGATGATGAACGTGGGCGGCTTGCCCAGCCCGCGCACGAAGTCGGCCATGTCGGCTACGTAGTCGGCGTCCGTCTTCTGGTGCCCCGTGTCGCGGCCCGAGTAGCGGTACTCGTCCACCGCGTGCCACACCTTGCCGTCAAACGCCCACAGCAGCGCCGCGAAGGCGTTCTGCGTTCCGTAGTCGCAGGAGACCGCGTACTTGACGGCGCCGCCCGCATATCGGCTCTCGAGCGCACCCTCCCACTCGGGGTAGACCAGGCCCTCGGCCAGCGTCCACTTGCCCAAGATGTAGCGGTCGTAGTACACGCCGCTGCCGTAGTCCTTGATGAGGGCTTCGATGACATCCGGTGCCAGCGCACCGTCCCAGATCGTGTAGTCCTGCCTGTAGATGTCGCTGTCGCCGTCGAGGAACCGCTTGAACCAGTGGTTGGGGCTGTCGGGGTTGCAGGTGCCGTCGAAGCGGCTATGCTCGCAGCGCAGGCGGCTCTTGAGCATCTGGAACACGTCTTCGCTCCACGTGGCGACCTCGTCGCCGTAGACCCACTCGAACGTGGCGCCCTGAATCTTGGATACGCTTGTCTTCTTATCCGCCCCGAGGCAGTAGACCTTGCGACCGAAAATCTGAGCCGTGTTGTCCCGCCCGATCTGGCTGACGACGTCTTCGCTGTAAAGTGAGCGCATCGGCTCGAGGATGTTGCGCTCGAGCGTCGAGCGGGTATTCCCGATCATCACCGCCAGCCCCTCGCCCCTCATGGCGAGAAGCCTCTGCGGTATGGTCACGGCTATGTCGACGTAGCTCTTGCCCGAGCCCGTCGCCCCGCACTTCACGTTGTAGCGGTGCGTGCAGTTGGCGAGGTACTCGCGCTGCATCCTCGTGAGCGGCATCGGCTACTCGTCCCCGCCGATTGAGGACGGCACGGACAGCACCAGCTCCTTGGCGGCCTTGAGTACCGCCGTGTCGGTGGTATCCATGATGCGCTGCGCCTTGGCGTACTCCTGCGGGTACTTGCGCTCCAAAAGCCACGCCGCCGCCTGCCAGCTGTCGCCGCTCGCGTCCATGATGCGGCCCACGAGCGTCGCCTTGCGCTCGACCTCGGCCTTTTTTAGAACGTGACACAGTTGACGCTGATTGTCTGTTCTGGGGTGGTTGATCCAGCGGCTGTATGTCTCGCGTGCGACCCCGAGATACGCGGCGATGTCCCTGTCGGTCATTCCGGCACGGCACAGGCGGACGGCATCCTCGATGCCCTCCTTGGTCAGTTTTTCACGCCCTTTTCCCGCCACAAAATCACATTTCCGCTGGTAGATAGCCATATGGAAACGCGAACGTTCCCACCTTTTTACGCACGTGGGCAAGCGCGTGCGTTTGCCCACGAGCGTAAAAAGGGGGTAACGTTTAAAGAAAAGGCCCCAGTTTCCCGGGGCCTTTCGGCTACTCGACCTTGGTCGATTTGATTCTGATTACCTCGGCCAGCCTCTCAAGCGTCTCCGTCCAGCTTCTGCCGTCTGTGCGCGGCCTGTCGTATGCGGTTGCTCTCCGCCTCTTCCTCGAGCCGCCTCTTCCGCTCCGCCAGATAGCACCCCTTGCACAGCCTCCACTTCTTCGCCTGCGCCGACGTGTCGAACACGGGCCGCGCGTCGCACACGATGCACAGCCCATCCGTTCCGGTCGAAAAGCGCCCGTACCGCTGCCGCGCGTGCCTCACTGCGCTCGGCGTCACCCTGAGATCCGCCGCGAGCTCCGCCGCCGTCCGCTCCGGGTGCGCCTGCATCCGCCTTATCATCTCGTCCGTCCACAGTACGTAAGAGGAGCGCCCCTTGCGCAGCGCCCACTCCCTCGCCAAAGGATGATGTGTTGACTTTGTAGATGGGCCTTTTGGCCCATCTCCTACAGGTGGCCTACACGCCATTCGCATACCCCCTCGCGCTCGGTTTGCTTCGGCTACCATACCAAGCGCCGGGGACCACCTCACGCACGGCGCCCGATTATCGCCCCGCACTTCGGGCAATGGACGGCCTCATACGCCAGCATGTCCCCAAAGCCGATATGTTCCCAGATCTGTCCATCCCATCCGCAGTCGGAGCAGTGGAAGTAGCCGTCGACCATCCGCTTGCCCGGGATGAACGGATCCTGCTTGTGCTCGACAAGGTCGAGGCACGTCGGGCGGTCGATTAGGTCTGCCAATCTCTGCCACGCATCGGTCCCGCAGTTGTCCAAATCGCAAAGCGCATCGTAGTGGCCGAAAAGCATCGTGCTCACCTTCATGCACCGGCTGCAGTCGAGCTCCGTTTTCCGGTTCTCGACAAAGCACAAGCACGTACCTGAGCGCAGGAAATCGACGGCCTCGCGGCGCTCTTCATCGCTAATCCTCATACAGCACCTCAAGCCCGTACGCGACGGCGGCATCATGCTCGATGCGGCATCCACGTGCGTTCTCCCAGCCTTTGCAGAAGTAGGCCGCATGGCACAGGCTCATGTTCTCAAGAGATTTCGCGAGATAGCAGAGCGGGACCTGCACCACGCCGCGCTCCTCCATGGCCTCGTCGCTGTACCACTCGTCAGTGAACAGGGTGTTTACGAACTCGTAGCCCATCTCGCGCAGCTTGGCGTGCGCCTTGTCCCTCGCCTCCGCGATCTCATCGTCTGTCTTGCCGGCCATGGGCTGAGAAATCATCGCGCGCTTAGTCATTTGTCATCATCCTCTCGTCGAAACCATCTGCGGCCATAGCTTCCTCTATGCGTTTCTCGACACAGCTCGCGATGTTCTTCTCCCAGATGGCAAGGTCGCTCATCGTCCGCCTGTGTCCGTTCTTGACGGCCTCCTTGAACTGGATGATGTGCAGGAGTTGGGCCAGCGACGGGTCGTCCCCTATGCCGTGCTCCTCTGCACGCTTCTCCAGCTCGACATAATCGGAAAAGTTCATCTGTCGTCAACCTCCGCTCCACATCGTCTCTTGTACGCCTCGCACTTGACGACAACACTCGACGTGACCTTACTGGTGATCCCGCACGAGTACCCGATTGCCACGGGAAAGCCGTACACGCATGTCGCGCAGGCGCTCTTGAGGTGCTCGACCATGCGGTCGTACTCTTCCTCCGCCGTCATGACTCCACCTCTATCACGAGTTCGCGTACGTCTATACCGGTCTTATCGGCAATGGAGAACAGAATCTTCAGCGAAATGCTCTTACGACCGTTCAGCAGCTCGCTGAAATATGAAGTCGAGATGCCGAGCGTCTTGGCGAAATCGCCTTGCGTGAGATCGTGGTCAATCAGATAGTGCTGGACGGCCTTCCTGTTGAGCACGTAGTCAGTTGTCGCCCTCATAGCTCGCCCTTTCATTCCATAGATCTGCGGCGAACTCCTCGGCGTACTCTAGGTCCGTCCGTGCGCCGCATCCCAAGCAGCTCACGTAGAAGGTGCGCAGACCTTGATACTTGCCCTGCTGCATCTCAGCATCGCCACCGCAGAACGGACAGGGCTTCAGCTCGATTTCGTCCATCAGTCCTCACCACCTGTCCATGCGTACTGGCTAAATAGATCTTCTGGTGCGTCGATGGTCACTGTTTCAGCGTTTACGGTCACAACGTCGCCCGATTCGAGCAGCACGACCGCGACCGGGTGCGCGATTTGCCCGGCGGGAAATCCCCCGATTAGGGGCGATGCGTCATGCGTCCACGCTTTTTGGTAGAAACCGACAAGCAGCGCTTTCGTCTTCTCTCCGGGCACTTCGGAAATGAAGCAGGGCGTCATGTTCATCAGCTCTCACCCCTCAGCTTGCGGATACGGGATGCAATGTCGCGCATGGCAATTCGAGCGCAGCCGTCCTCGCCACCGGGGCACGATGTACAGCTATCTTCGTCTTTGTCTCTGTGGAAGTAGGCGCAAGCCTCGTAATACCGCGCGTCACCTGCCTCGCTCAAGTCCTCAAGCAGCCTCTCCCAAGTGTCGGGCTGTGTGAGGTGCATGTCCTTCGGCTTGAAGCTGTTGTAGTCAATGTTGCCTTCGTACGCGGCTTTAATCGTCCATCCGGTTCTCTGATTCTCAACCGACGTTCTGGAGAGAAACTCCTTCACGCTTACCTTTGTTCCGCACCTGTCGTACAGAACCTCAGTGTCCAGCGGAATCTCGCGTCCCTCGGCATCTTTCGGCAATTCGATATTCATAGCCCAAACTCCTCGTAGTCGCGGCACTCGCCGCACTCGTCCTCGCAATACAGCAGGTTCTCCATGAGCCACGCCACGGCCCACTTCGCCAGGCGCCAGAACCCTTCCTTGCGGTCAGGCGCCTCTGCGTCGTAGGCGCGCTCGAACCCGAGGTGGCAGTAGCCGTAGTCGACGTGGATGTCGCTGCCGCAGAAGTGCCTGCAGTTCCCGCACATCCTAGGCTCGCAGGCCCCGCCGAAGTGGCGCTCGATGGCGGCGTCGGTCACTCCCATCGGGTAGCCGCCGACCCTCGAGTCACTCATCGCACTCCACCGCCCCCGTGCTCTCGTCGAGCAGGTCGATGGCATCCCCGACGGTCGCCTCGATGCTCGTCAGCTGGCGGCGCAGGTTCTGCACGAGGTTCGCGTCGGCGACCTCCGCCCTTCCCGCCTCGTAGGCGCGCTCGATCATGTCGGTCACCGCGACCTGCATCGCCGTGTCGTTGTAGCCGCGCCTGACGCGATACTTCCCCAGGTAGGCATGCGCCCTGTCCTGCGGCCTGCACTCGCGGTCGAAATGGAACACCTCGACCGCGTCGGCCTTGATCTGCTCCAAAGTCTCCATCAGATTCGTCTCCCCTCAGCCAGCGCCGCGCGCATGGCGTTGACCTCTCGGCCCGACTCGCTCCTCGTTCCGAGGTACACGTCCACGGGCCGCTTGCTCTCGTTCCTGTGCGCCACGTTCTCGCACCAGCCGCAGCAGTACCGCTGGCGGGCGCCCCTCGCGCGGAACCGCCTGCCGCACTGACGGCACACGAGCACGTTGCCCCCTCGCATGTCCCACGACTCAGCCCTCATGTCGCGCCTCCCAGTAGTTGCACCTCGCGAGCCCCTGCGTGGCGTGCACGAAATCGGGGCACCGCATGCACGTGTACCGCTTGCGGCCCTCGCCGGACGCCGTCATGACCGCCTCGCTCACGGCGCAGAACCCGCACGTCTCGCAGCGGGCGCTGCGCGGCCCGTCGTCGTAGATGCTCACAGACCCCTTCGTTCTGCCCATGTTCTCGCTCCTCTCGTCGTCCAAGCTCATGACGCCCTCCTCTCGCATGCAGCCCTCGCGTCCAGCAGACGCCGCGCGTCCTGGTACGCCTTGAGCGCCACCGGGTCGGCGGTCGTCCCCCTCGGGGCCTTCACCTTCGCCGGGTCGATGCCCGGATATTCCTCACGCCACCTGCGCTCGAGCTCCGCCCTCGTCTGCTCGGGCGTCCTCGTCGGCTTGAACGTGGCGGCCTCGACCTCCGAGGCGGTTTGCTTGCCCCTCGCCCAGTCGTCGGCGTCTATGCGCTTCTGGCGCCGGGACCAGTCGAGCGCGAGGGCGCCCCAGTTGCTCACCGGCTGGCCGTTGCCCCTGACCCATCCCTGAGACTCGAAGTGGGCCCAGAAGGCATCCGGGTCGCCGCTCAGGCAGTTGGCTCCGAAGTAACCGCGGGCCTCGTCGAGGGTCGGCGGCTCGAACTCGGGCGGCGCGGCGGGGGCATCGCCCCCATCACAGGACAGCTCAACACAATCCAGTTCAGGACAGGACAGGACAGGGTAGGTTAGGTTAGGGTTTTCACTTTCCGAAACCTGCGTTTCGGGTTTGTCGGAAACTGGTTTCCCGTTTGAAAAACCTAGGTTTTCACTTTCCGAAACCTGCGTTTCGGGTTTGTCGGAAACTGGTTTCTTGCGCGGGCGGCCGCCCTTGCCGCCCCTGCCGCGCGCGTCCTTGGAGTTGTCGATGGCGTTCTTCATCGCCTTGAAGACGCGGCGGAGGTGCTTCGGAAGGTCGGCCTCGACGCCGTGCAGCCCGTACATCATGATCGCGTCGGCGAGCATCGCGCGGTCGCGCAGGTCCTCGGGGTCGCTCGCGTCGAAGTCGTCGTAGACCTCGGCGAAGCTGTCGAACACGGTGAAGGCCATCAGAACCACCCCCAGAGAAGCGAAGAGAAGAACAGGAAACCCGCGGAGAAGGAGGCGGCGAACAGGGCCGCCTCCCAGTGGTCGCGGATGATGTCGGGTACGTGCCTCATCAGAACGGCACGTCCTCGTCGTAGAACTCGGACTGCGGGACCGCGGCGTAGGCCTGCTGGGCGCTCCACTGCGGCGCGGCCTGCGCCTGTGGCTGCACGGGCACCGTGTTCGCGAGGCTCTGCTGCGGCTGGGCCTGCGTCTGCCCCTCACGGCGCACCATGACCTCGATCTCGTCGACGATAACCTCGAGCTTCGAGCGCTTCTGGCCGTCGCGCTCCCAAGAGCTGTAGCGCAGCTTGCCCTCGATGGCGACCTTCATCCCCTTGGCGAGGAATCGCCCCACGGCCTCGGCGCGGTTGCCGAACATCGTGCAGTCGACGAAGTTGGGGTAGTCCTCCCACTCGCCGGTCTGCGCGTTGCGGCGGCGGTCGTTTACCGCCACGCCAAAGGACAGGGCCTGCGTGCCGCCGGCGGTGGCGCGAAGCTCGGGGTCGCGGGTGAGGTTGCCGCTGATGTTCACTCGGTTGATGCTCACTGCCCGTCCTCCTTTGCGGTCATGCAGCCCTTGATGGCATCGACGAGGCGCGGCCCCTGCATGTAGCCCAGGCCGCTCACGCGGCGGCCGTCGCGGATATGGCACACCTCGACGATCTTCTGCGCCGTGACCGGGCCGATGCCCGGGAATGAGCGGGCGAACTCCTCGACCTTGAGCCTCTGCGCGATGGGCGCCTCGATGGCGACCTCGGGCGGGATGTTCCCCGCCTTGCACGCCGCCTTGAACGCGGCGCGCTCGCGGCGCGTGTGGACGGCCCTCGCCATCGCCTCCTTGCGCTGCTCCGGCGTTCGGGTCGGCGGCAGGTTCTTCTCCATGTCCTACATCCTCTCTACGTATCCGTGGACGCCGTTCTCGACCATGACGGCCCTCACGCGGCGCAGCTCGTCTGCCGTGGCGCACTCGATGACCACGCGGTAGCCCCTCTGCGGTGCTGGGGCCGCATCCTCGGCCACATCCGGCTCGGGGCGCGACGGGACCACCCGCACGCATCTCGGCACGCCCAAGGGCGGCTCAGACTCGGGCTCGGGCCGCTCGACGGGCGCCGGCTCGGGGTCGAGCGGCAGCGGCTCGGGCTCCGGTGCGGGCGCCATCGCCTGCTCGTAGGTCGCCGCGAGTACAGCGGCCTTGGCGACCTCCTCGCGGTGCGCGGCGACAGCCGCCGCCACCTCGCCCGAGTCCATCGGCAGCGTCCTCGTCCACCACGCCACGGCCCACGCCTTGGCGACCTCCTCGCGGTGCGCGGCGACAGCCGCCGCCACCTCGCCCGAGTCCATCGGCAGCGTCCTCGTCCACCACGCCACGGCCCACGCCTTCTCGGACTCGTCCGCGTAGTCGAGGCCGTTGACGAACTTGAACTGGTGCAGCAGCTCGCCCACGCGGCGCTCGATGATGCTCTTGGCCTTGACCTCGCCGAAGCTCGCGTTGAGCCACTTGTCGTCGGCGATGCGCTCGTATGGCACCAAAGGCCCCATCTCGCCCGCGAGGTCGTAGTAGTGGCCCTTGAGCGCGGCGAGGCGGCGGGTCCTGCACTCGCCGTCGTATCGGTCGATCTCGGCCCTGTACTCATCGGAGAGCGCGTCGATGGGCGCCGTGATCTCGCCGATGGTCTTGTCGAACGTCTTGAGCAGGTCGTTGTACATCTTCTTCGCGGCCTTGCGCTGCGCCTCGATGGGCTTCTTCACGTCGTTGACCGCCGCGCGGTACTTCTTCGCCGCCTTGAAGTCCTCGTCATTCTCGATGTGCTTGACGTCCACGTAGTCCGCCAGCTTCTCGTCCACGTTCTCCTTGAGCTTTGCCAGCTTGTCCTCGAGCGTGTCGTCGATGGCGAGAGACGCCACCAGCGTGTCGAAGTCCTCCTCGAGCGGCACGGCCTCGACCGCCAAAACCTCGTCTGCCATTAGAAGCCTCCCAGAAGGTCGCCGTCGGTCGCGTACTCGGCGGGCGCGGGCTCATAGACGGGCACGGGCTCCGGCTCGGGTGCGGCGGGCTCGGGTTGCGCCTTGCGGGCCGCGATCTCCTCCTCCATCCACGAGGCCGCGCGGCGCGCCTGCATGACCGTCATGTCGTGCATGGAGCCCGACGTGCAGCCCACGGCGGCGCAGATGGCGGCCATGGCCCCGGCGCTGTCGAGCCCAGTCGCCGCCATGAACGGCTTGAACAGGTCGCGCACGGGCTGCAGGTCGGCCACGGGCTCGACGCTCTCGGCCTCGACGGCTTGAGTGCCGGCGCGCATGTCCTGCGCGACCTTCTGGTCCATCTCCTCGCCCGTGTACATCCCGCCGAACTCGTCGGGGTAGGCCAGGCGCCACGCGCCGGCCTTGGCGCACTTCTCGATCATGACGCCCGGCATCTTCGCCCAGTTACTCTTGCCGGTGCTGTAGTCGGTGAGCGCCAGCTCGACGTATGCGGGCTTCTTGCCGTCGGTGAACGCGACCTCTGCCCAGCCGCCGATGAGCTGCTCCCCGATCATCTTGTAGACGGCGGAGCCCTTCTTCTTGACGACCTCGCCGTCGCGGAGCACCACGACGCCGCTCTCGATGCCGCCGTAGTTGGGCTGCTTGTTCGCGCGGCGGTTGAACACCTGGTAGGAAGTGATGATGCTCGCCGGGGCGTCCTTGTACTTCACCAGGTAGACCTCCTTGGTGAAGGGGTTCAGGTGCTGGCGGTTGCACAGCTCGATACACAGCGCCAGCTCGCTTTCGGTCGCGTTCGGGCACAGCCGCTCGCGGATGTCCTGCGAGGTGAATTTGACGGGCATGCCCGCGTCGTCCTTGAACTCGATGATCTCGTTACTCATCGACGCTCACCCCGCAGCCGAAGATCTTGGAGATGGTGGCGACGGCGCCGCTCTCGGCGTAGGCGTCATCGCACTCCTTGGCGTACGTGATGATGACGGCCAGGAAGTCGCGGTCGAACTCGATGGGCTCCTCGTCCATCAGCGCGGGCGCGACCGCCATGCCGTAGGCGACGCCGCGGAGCACCGCCGGGTCGACGTCGCGCTCGAGCGCCTCGGCGTTGAGCTCCGTATTGATGAGGACGTTGCCCACGGCCTGCCTCATGAGCTCCTTGAATACCTTCCGTTTCATTTCTATTCCTCCGTTTCGTCCCTGCGCCCGGACCACCCGGGCGCTATCGATATGTCCATGCGCTCGGCCTGCCCGCGCACCCTGGGGTGCTTTATCACGTGCTGGTCGACCACCTGCGCGTCGTCGGCCCAGACGAGCCCGTTGAGCGCGTCCATGACCAGCTTGGCCTCGTTGTCCGCGTCCGGCCTGTAGGTGTCCGGCTCCGAGCGCACGCTCTTGGGCCGGCTTTCCGGCAGCGGCCGGTAGGCGTCGACGGTGAGAATCACCGGCTCGTGCGGGCCGAAGGGCAGGGTCTGGATGCCCGCCTCTGCCATCGCCTCCCGACACGCCGCCGCGATGGCCCGCTCGTTCTTGATCGTGTAGTCGGGCGTGTACATCCGTGCGTGCCGGCGGTCGAGCCTGTGGCGCTGCTTGCCTGCCGCGAACGTGACGGTGAACTCGATGCGCGCCGTCATGCCGGCACCGCCCCGAACAGGGCGAGCACGGCCCACAGCACGGCCGGCATCACCACGTAGTCGATGAGCCAGCAGAGCGCGACGAGCCCCGCCGCGGCGCCCGCCGCCCTAAGCGGCCCCGAAAAGCGCACGGGACACCTCCCGGACCTCGACGGCGTCGGCTCGCAGCAGCTCGTCGATGTCGTCCTTGTTGACCAGCTTGGCGCGGTTAGGGCTGCGCGGGTCGCTGCCGGGCGACCAGTAGGCGCGGAGCCTCCCGGTCGCGATGAGCTGCGCGATGCGCTCCTTGCCGAGGCGGGCGTACGACGCGGCCTCGGACTGCGTGAGCCACGGGCTGCCGTAGCGGTCGGCCTTCCCGTCCATGCAATCTCCTCCATTTCGTTTACCTCCGTTTCGTGTAGAGCCCCGCCGCCGGGCCGCGCCACCGAGTCGCCGGGCGCGGCCCCTCGCAGGAAGGCGGGGCGGGCGTAGGGGTCCCGCCCCCGGCACGGCACCGGCTGGAACGTCCGCAGTGTTAGCTATCGGAGACCTGCGGAACCGGTGCCGCCCCGGGGACGGCCCGCGCGCGGCGGGCGGCCCCTACTTGGTGCCAACCAGCGGCTGGGAGCCCTCGGGCACGACGACGAGGTTGCCGTCCTTTCCGATGCTCTTGAGCGCGTCGATGTAGTGCTGCTGGAGGACCTGGTCGTTCAGCGAGTTCGCGAGGACCGCGTTGGCGTCCGCCTCACCCTGGGCCTCGATCTTCTTTGTCTCGGCCTCGACCTTGGCCGTCTCCTGCTCGTTCTGGGCCTTCTGCTTCGCGACCTCGGCGGCCTGAGCCTCGCTGTAGCTCTTGGTGATGTTCTTCGGGTAGCGGACGTCCTGCACGCTCACCTGCTCCACCGTGAGGCCTATGCCCTTCCACTTCTCGGTGAGGGCCTTCTGGACGGCCTTGGTGAACTGGGAGCGGTCGGTGAGCATCGTCACCGTGTCGAATCCGCCCGAGACCTCGCGGGTGACGGCGCGGACGTCGTTGGAGATGTACTTCTCCACGAAGCTCTCCTGCGTGCCGTACTCGCTGTAGAGGCTGAGCGCGGCGTCGGGGTTCAGGGAGTAGTTGACCTGGATGTCGATGTTGGCGCTGGCGCCCGACTTGTCGTTGATGGATACCTGCTTGCCCTCGTAGGAGCCGCCGTCCACCTCGTAGTCGGTGTCCCCGTAGAAGTTGATGAGGTTGTTGCGGACGTCGTAGGTCACGACGTCCTGCCAGGGGGCCTTGGCGTGGAAACCGGCCTCGGAGGTCGAGCCGGCGAGCGAGCCGCCGAGGTTGCGGATTACGCAGACCTCGCCGGTGTCCTGCGTGTAGAGGCAGGCGGTGGCGGCGATGATGGCGCCTGTCAGCACGAGGGGCAGGGCGCACGCGGGCGAGACGATGCGGGCCTCGTACCTGTTGCCCCAATGGTCCGCGGGCCCGGCGGCCTTCTCGCGCTCGGCCTCGTTATACCGCTTGATGGCGACGGCGGCGGCCACGCCGCCGAGTCCCAGACCAGCTCCGATAATCAGTTGAATCATGTTCGTGTTTCCCTTCGTTTCGTTTGGTCAAAATCTAGAGAGCCGCGGCTACTCGCCGCCCTTGAGGTGGAAGCGCGTCCACTCGCCCGCGGCGATGCCGACATCCACCGGCTGGATGTCCGGGTCGATGGCGTCGGCGGTGTTCATCGTCACCGTGCGCTCGACGAAGCACATGGTCGCCTCGTCGCCGCGCATGAGCTCGTCCAGACGCCCGCGGGCGTCGAGGAACGACTCGAAGGCCTCGTAGTGCCAGCCGTCCCCGTCGTCGCACCAGCCGACGATGGCGTCGATGCCCGAGAAGCCGCGCGGGACCTCGATCTCGAAGGACTTCCCGCGGCCGTGCCTGATGTACTCCCTCATGTCGCCCTCCCTAGCGCTCGTCGATGGTCTCGTCGCGGACCAGCTCGGTGAAGTCCGTCGACCAGCCGATGCCGTTGGCGGTGAAGCGCACGGAGGTGTGCACGCAGTAGCGCGCGCCGGCGATCTCGGCGCTGTCCAGGTCGCCCTCCAGCATGCTCACGGCCTCGGGCGTGAAGCCGAACAGGGCGCAGATGCGGTTCACGACCGACCCGGACGTCTCGCACATGGCGCCGTCGAGGTCCTCGTTCGGTGCGAAGACGACGTGGTAGCGGTAGTTCTTCTTGGTGTTCATTTCGCCCTCCCTAGAGCTCGAAGTCGGAAAAGTCGCGGGGCTGCTCGTCGGCGGCCTCGACGGTGACGGTCTCGGGCAGGTTCCAGCCGCCCAGCTCGATCTCGGTGAAGTTCTCGTTCATGGTTCTCTCCGTTTCGTTAAATGCAAACTTTAACTTTCCTCTGTTGCCAAAAAAATATCGTCGCGAGTGATGCCGAGGAATGTCAGGACCCTTTCGAGGTCCTTGGCTCGCATCTCTCCGGGATAAAGCTCGTAGCGGTCGTAAGTCGGTTGGCTGACTCCCAACATTCGCTGAACTGCGACTTTCTTAACCCCTTTGCTCTCGCGAACATCTCGCAGGGTGTTCAAGTGGCCTCCTCTCTCTTGCTGAACTAATAGTAAATCTTTCTTTGCATCGTGTAAACAAAAACTTTTCTAGATTGAAAAGTTTTCTTTTCTAAAATGAAAAGTAAAGTTATACATAGGCAAGGAGAGGCCCATGGAAATCGGTAAAAACCTTCGCCGGCTCAGAAACAAAGCCGGGCTAACTCAGCAGGAAATAGCCGACAAACTCGATGTGTCGCGAGTTGCAATCGGTCAGTGGGAATCTGAGAAGTCGATGCCCAGAAGGGCGAACCTCGAGCAGTTAGCCGACCTCTTCGGCACCACGGTGGCCGACCTCATGGGCGAGGACGCCTCCGAGGCCGCGATCAGCGGCGCGTCGCGCATGGTGCCCCTGCTGGGCTTCGCGCACATGGGCGAGCCGTGCGACGAGGGGAACCTCGCCGACGAGGTCGAGGTGCCCGCCTCCATCGCCGAGGCCCACCCGCGCGGGTTCATGGTCCACGCCCAGGGCGGCTGCATGGACAACCGGTTCCCCCACGACGCGCTGCTGCTCGTCGACCCCGACATGGAGCCGGTCAACGGCCAGCCGGTGCTCGCCGAGACGTCCGACTACGGCGCCGTGGTGCGCAACTACACCCGGGGGCGCTCGACCGTGATGCTCACGGCGGACAGCCACAGCGGCGAGTACGACGACATCCTCGCCGGCCCTGGCGACGAGCCCGTGGTCTGCAAGGGCCGCGTCGTCTGGTACATGGGCGAGCGGGACGAGAGGTAGCGCCATGGGGTTCTTCAAAGAGGCCCGCGACGCCTTCGTGACGGCGTGGCACGAGGAGTTCGACGGCAAGGACATGAAGAAGGAGTTCCGCGACGCCTTCATCGAGGGCTGGGAGAACGGGTGGAGCGGCGGCTCGGGGATATACGAGCACGGCCGCGAGGTCAGCAACGCCGAGATGGCGCGCTGCCGCCGGGCGCACGACGAGCAGGAGGCCGCATATATGCGCGAGCAGGTGGAGACGCGCGGGGCGCTCGCGGACGCCGGCGCCAACGTAGAGGCCATCGACGCGGCCCGCGTGCTGGCGGACGCCCGCGACATAGCGGACGGCCTGTGCCGCGCCCGTATCGGCGAGGCCGCGGAGCATTCCGAGCCGCTCATCGACTGGCGGCCGCTCACGAAGTCCGGCAAGGCGCCGAAGTGCGTGGCCCGCGCCTCGGCGGTATGGGACCGCCCGAACGGCGACAGCGTGATAGTCCACATGGGCTACACGGCGGACGCGCGGCCCTACACGGCAGACGTCCACATATGGACGGCCGGCGAGCGCTACTCGTACAAGATCAGGACCGTCGGCGGCGACCTCGCCGTCACGGGCGAGGGGCCGGCATAGCCCCTCGGCACAGAAAAGCCGCCCCGCGCGCAGCTGGAACCTAGGCGCGGGGCGGCGGTAGGAATGCCGGGACGAAACGGGGATAAGGCCCGGGCAACCCATAGGAGTCATTATGGCACAGGATGCACGCGAGCGCAGGCGGGCCGGGTCGTACACGGAGGTCAGGCCAGGCGTCTGGGCCGTGCGGGCCTCGTCCGGGCGCCGCGCGGACGGCAAGCGCCGCACGCTCAGGTCGACGGTCCGCGGGACCGAGCGCGACGCGGAGGTGGAGGCCGTGCGCCTCGTGGCGGAGCTCGGCCGGGCCGAATCGCTCGGCGACTCGCTCACGCTCGCCCAGTACTACCGCGGCGTGTTCAGGAAGCAGCCCAGCAGCCGCGGGACGCCCCGCAGCGCGGCGACGCTTCGCCAGTACGACGGATACATGGAGCGCGACGTGCTCCCCCGCATCGGCGGCAGGCCGCTGAACGCCCTCACCCACGGCGAGATAAAGGCCACGGTGCAGGCCTCGCCCTGCCCCGCCAACTGCAAGCGCGTGCTGCGCATCGTCCTGCGCGCCGCCTACAACGACGAGCTGATGGCCGACCGCCCCATGGAGCGCCGCATCGTGACGCCGTCCAGGCGCCGCCCGCAGCGCGACCCGTGGGACGCCGCCGAGGCCGCCGCCGCGCTGGACCTCATGCGCGGCCGCCCGCTCGAGGCGTACCTCATACTCGGGCTGTCGGGCCTGCGCCTCGAGGAGGCGCTGGCGATCTCGCCGGCCGCCGTGGTCCCGCAGGTCACGTTCGACCTCGCCACCGGCACCGAGGTCCGCACGCTCACGGCGATGGTCGAGCGCACCTACACCGACGCCGACGGCCTCATGGAGAAGGCCAAGACGGAGTTCTCCGCGCGCCCCGTGCCGGTCATCGTCGCCGGGCGCTCCCGCCTGCTCGAGATCATCGCGGCGACGCGCCCCGACCCGGGCGACCCGGCGGCCGTCGACGCCTGGCGCCGCTCGCGCCTCGTGCCCCTGCGCGGGGACACGCTCTACAAGAGGTGGAGGGCGGAGCTCGAGGCGCTGGGCCTGCGCTTCATCCCGCCCGACATGCTCCGCCACACGTCCGAGACGATGATGCAGGCGGCGAACCTGCCCGACACGCTCGTGTCCCGCCTCCACGGCCACACGCAGCTCGAGACGGACTACCGGCACTACCTCCGCCCGGGCGTCGCGCAGATGGAGCAGGCGGCCCGCGAGGTGCATAGAATCATGCCCGGCGGGGAGTCGTAGCGCGCCGCGGTGCGCCGCCGAATTTTATGCAAAAGGCCGGGCACACGGCCCGGCCTGTTGTTTTATTGGTGCTCCATGGCGGATTCGAACCGTCGACCTTGGGATTAGAAGTCCCCTGCTCTATCCAACTGAGCTAATGGAGCAAATAACCGCACGCCCAAGCAAGCGCAAACCTGTCAGGCGCAAGTAATTATAACCTAGTTGAACTGCTCGCGGTACGCCTTGCAGACCTCATCGACCGGGCCGTCCATGCGAAGGTCACCCTTCTCAATCCAAACTGCACGCTGGCAGATGCGCTCAACCTGCTCCATGGAGTGCGAAACGAACAGAACCGTCACGTCGCCGCTCTGGATAAAGTGCTGGATGCGGGCCTCGCACTTCTGCTGGAAGAACACATCACCGACGGACAGCGTCTCGTCAACGATCAGAATATCGGGCTCGGTAATCGTCGCGATTGCAAAGGCAATACGCGCCACCATACCCGAGGAGAAGTTCTTGAGCGGCATGTCGACAAAGTTCTGCAGCTCAGCGAACTCGATAATGCCGTCAAAGTTGGCGTCGATGAACTCCTTGGTATAGCCGAGCAGGGCGCCGTTCAGATAGATGTTCTCGCGGGCTGTCAGCTCGGGGTCAAAGCCGGCACCAAGCTCAATCAGCGGCGCGATGTTACCGTGCACTTTAACGCTGCCCTCGCTGGGCTCAAGCACGCCAGCGATGATCTTGAGCATCGTAGACTTACCGGAACCATTGGTGCCAACCAGACCCACGACCTCGCCACGATGAATATCAAACGAGATGTGCTTAAGTGCCCTAAACTCCTCAAAGAACAGCTCGTGCTTGGCAAGCTTAATGAAGTACTCCTTGAGGTTGGTCAGCGACTCGGACGCCATGTTAAAGATCATGGTGACGTCGTCGACCTCGACAGCCAGAGGCTGCTCGCTGTAATCAACAACAGATTCAGTCATCACAGCACTCCTTAGATGTAGAGGATGAACTTGCGCTCGGACTTATGGAACACGGTGTAGCCAATAACAAGCGCAAGGACCGCCCAAGCGACGCACATACCAAACGTCAAAAGCGAGGGCGTAGTCTGGAACAGGAAGATATCACGCATAAACTGCAGGTAGTTGTACATGGGGTTCGCATACACCAAGATCCGAACGATATGCGGCATCTGAGCAACAAAGTCGGTCGTCCAGAAAATAGGCGTGATATAGGTCCAAGCCGTGATGACAACACTCCACAGATGCATAACGTCGCGGAAAAAGACCGTGAGGGCCGAGAGCATCATACCCAGGCCCATGCAGAAGCACATAAGCAGCAGCAGGCAGACCGGCAGCAGAATCAGATGCCAAGAAGGCATAACATGGAACCACAGCATAACGATGGCAACGGCGACCAGCGAGAAGGCAAAGTTAACCAGCGAGAAGAGCACCTTCTGTACTGGGAAGACCCAACGGTGCACCTTAACCTTCTTGAGCAGCGGGGCAGCACCCACGATCGACGTCAGGGCCTGGTTCGTAGACTCGGACATGACGGCAAAGGTAACGTTACCCACGATCAAGTACAGCGGGTACATCTCGGGCGTAATCGAGCCATTGCGGCCCTGGGCAAAAATCGTCGAGAACACGATGGCCATGACGATCATCATCAGAAGCGGGTTGAGCACCGACCATGCGACGCCCAGAACGCTACGGCGATACTTGATCTTAAAATCCTTGGTAACCAGCTGACGAAGGATAAACGCGTCCTTCTCAAATTCGTTCTTAGCAAACGTCGCAGGCAGACTGCGAGTTTCTTGTTGCTTTGTCTGATCCGACACGGATGCAACTCCTTTACTCGTAATCGTTGACAAACGAACAGTATAGACCCGACGGCCATGCAAACGATTCGCGCAACAAAACTGGAGAACTAACCCACATCTTAGGATGCCAAGCCCAAACGGCTATACTTTCAGGGATTGAATGTATAAGGAGCATTGAGTGAATTCTGAATCCATCGCCGTCATCATCCCCTGCTACAACGAAGCCCTCACGATCGGCAAAGTCATCGACGACTTTCACCGCGAGCTTCCGCAAGCGACGGTCTATGTCTATGACAACAACTCGTCGGACGACACCTCACGCATCGCCACCGAACACGGCGCCACGGTCCGCTTTGAGCCCCGTCAGGGAAAGGGCAACGTGTGCCGCCAGATGTTTCGTGATATCGACGCCGATTGCTACCTGATGGTCGACGGAGACGACACCTATCCCGCCGAGGCGGCCAAAGCCCTCTGCGAGCCTATCCTCAACGGCACGGCCGATATGACCGTAGGCGACCGCCTTTCCAACGGCACCTACGCCGAGGAAAACAAGCGTGCTTTCCACGGCTTTGGCAACAATCTGGTCCGCGCCATGATCAAGTGGATCTATGGCTACAGCTTCGATGATGTCATGACCGGCTACCGCGCCATGAGCCGCCCGTTCGTCAAAACCTTCCCTGTGCTTTCCGAGGGCTTCCAAATCGAAACCGAGCTCTCGATCCACGCCGTCGACCACCGCTGGCGCATCAAAGATGTGCCCATCGAGTACCGCGACCGTCCGGAAGGCTCCGAGTCCAAGCTCAATACCGTGAGCGACGGCATTAAAGTCGTCGCGATGATCGGTACGCTGTTCAAGGACTACCGCCCGCTGAAGTTCTTCAGCCTCGTCGCGCTTCTGTTTGCGGTGATCGGCCTCGCCCTGGGCATGCCCATCGTTGTCGAGTATTTCCAGACCGGCCTCGTTCCGCGCTTCCCCACCGCCATGCTCGCCGCGTCGTTTATGTTCCTGTGCGGCCTGAGCCTTGCAACCGGATTCATCCTCGATTCCGTGGCAAAGGTCGAAAAAAAGCAGTGGGAGGTCAACGTGTACAGCAAATACGCCTACGACGACCAGCTCGGCCACCCCACTTCCAAGCCAAGCGAGAGGTAAACCGCCATGCCGCTCATCTCCATCGTCGTGCCGTGCTACAACGAGCAGGAATCACTTCCGATCTTTCTCAAAGAGCTCGATGGCGTCGTTCGCATCATGACCCAGCAAGACCCCGGCATCTCCTTTGAGACAGTCCTCATCGACGATGGCTCGGCAGACAAAACGCTCGCCGTCATGAAAGCAGAAGCCGCGGCGGCGCATCCATACGCCATCCGCTGGCACTCTTTCTCGCGCAACTTTGGCAAGGAGGCGGCGCTACTCGCCGGACTCCAGCACGCAAAGGGCGACTATGTCGCCACCATGGATGCCGACATGCAGGACCCGCCCTCGCTCCTGCCGCAGATGTACGAGATCTTACAGACCGAAGACTACGACAACGTCGCCACACGCAGGACCACCCGCAAAGGCGAGCCTCCCATCAGGTCGTTCTGTGCCCGTATGTTCTACAAGATCATCAACCGCATTTCCAAGGCCGACATCGTCGACGGAGCACGCGATTTTAGGCTCATGAAGCGGCCTATGGTCAACGCCATCATCTCCATGGGCGAATACAACCGATTCTCCAAGGGCATTTACGGTTGGGTGGGCTTCAAAACCAAATGGCTCCCCTACGTAAACGTCAACCGCGTGGCCGGCGAGACCAAATGGAGCTTTTGGTCGCTGCTCCTCTATTCCATCGACGGCATCGTCGCTTTTTCCACGGCGCCGCTCTCCCTCGCCGCCCTCACAGGTATCGTCTTCTGTCTCATCGCTATTCTGGGATTCGTCGTCATCCTAGTAAAGACGCTTGTCTGGGGCGACCCCGTCGGCGGATGGCCGTCGCTCGCCTGCCTCATAACGCTGTTTGGCGGCATGCAGCTCCTGTGCCTGGGAATCATAGGTGAATACTTGGCAAAAGCCTACTTGGAAACCAAGCGACGTCCCATCTATATCATTCGAGAATCCAACGAGGAATCCGATGACACGGCCCAATAACAGCACGCTCAAGAATGTGGCGTTCTACGCCACCTGCTTCGCATTTTCCATCGCACTCTTTGTCGCACTTGCAGCGGCAGGGCATGTCTACCCCTTTGGCGACAACTCGTTTCTCACCAACGATCTCAAATACCAATACATCGACTTCTTTGCTTGGTTCCGGCGCGTCCTTTTAGGTGAGGCAAACCTTCGCTATTCCTTCTCGCAAGGACTCGGCATGAACACATGGGGGCTCTATAGCTACTACCTCGCCAGCCCCTTCAACCTGCTCTGCGCGCTGTTTCCCGCAGACAAGCTGACGCTCTTCGTGTTTGTTATCTCCGCGCTCAAACTGGGCTGCATCCACATCAGCAGCGCTTGGTATGTGCAAAAGCGCTTTGACCTGTCTAAGCCCGCCATATTCCTGCTTTCCCTCTCGTTCACGTTTTGCAGCTGGACCATCAGCAACCTGCGCAACCCGCTCTGGATCGATTGCCTGATCCTGCTGCCCATCTGCGCCTACGGATGCTACGAGCTCATCCGCAAGCAGCGCATGATCTGCCTCGTCATCGCAACGGCGCTCAATGTCATGTTCTGCTGGTATACGGCCTACATCAGCATCCTGTTCCTCTGCATCTTCGTATTGGTCGAATTTGTCGATTATGTTGCAGAAGAAGGATTTAGTTGGAAGCTCATGCTCGATCGGGCCCTGCGATTCGCCGGGGCCATCGCGCTTGGACCGCTTCTGTCCGCTTGGACCTTTTTGCCGACCATCCTTGCCATGTCCAAGGGCGGTCCCGTTCTAGCACTCGGCCCCCTACTTAAAACCAGCCTCAAGTCGCTCATCAGGGGCTTTCTTCCCTGCATGTGGGTAAGCAACGAAAGCACACCGCAGTTCTATTGCGGCATCATCATGATACTGCTTGCGGTGAGCCTGCTGGTTAACCGCACGGTTTCAATCAAGACGCGCATCGCAACACTCGTCGTCACGATAATCCTGGTCGCAAGCTCCGTTTTGAGCCCGCTCGAGTACATCTGGTGCGGCATGCGCGTTCCCAACGGCTTCTACTCGCGCACGGCTTTTTTGCTGAGCTTCTTTACGCTGTGGACCGCAGGATACGCGCTGCAGGCGCTCAAAAACCAGCCCAAATTGCGTCAAGCCTATCGCCCCGTCGTCATCATGCCCCTCCTGGCACTAACCGCCATTGAGTTGTTTGCCAACGCCCATGTCATTTGGAATCAGCTGTACGTAGGCTATTCCGAAGAAGCCAACAGCACCTATGTCGCCACCGCAACCGACACGATCACGGCCATTCAAGACCAGACTTCGGCGTCGTTCTATCGCATTGACCGCACGACCACACGCGTCGACAGCGCCGCCCTCAACGAAGGCCTGGCGCTTGGGTACAACCAGTTGTCTTCGTATTCGTCTGCCAACAACCCGCAGGCCATCGCACTGCTCAACTCCCTTGGATACAGCAGCGTCGGCGAATTCTCGACCCGTTATGCCGAGCCCATTCTCGCCGTCGATGCCCTACTGGGAGTCAAGTATGCCATTCCCGAGAACGCGCCTGCGGGATACGTTTCGGCCAAGACGAATCAGGTCGACTCCACAAGCGCGGTGTACGAGAACCCCTATGCGCTCAGCATTGGCGTCGCAGCCTCAAGCGATATCCAAAACAGCAAGCTGAAGAGCGAGAACCCCTTCGAAAAGCAGAACGACCTCTACAGCAAAATCCTAGGCCGCGAGGTCGAGCTCTATACCAAAATCGAGGCCACGAGCACGGGAAATAGCGATAGCTTAAAGCAATGGAGCGTTACTGTACCGGCAAGCTCCATCGGGTATCTCTTCATCAACAAAGATGCGACCGCCGGCAGTTATTGGCCCGTCACCCTTACCATCGACCAGCGAACGATTGAAAACGAGGCCTGGAGATTCGACAATAATATCCGCCAGATTGCGGATGCATCGGACTCCCCGAGCCAGCATACGGTGTCAATCGGAGTCGCAGAGGGCTATACAGACATGCCCCAAGACAATGAGCCGGTCTTTTACGCCCTCAATCTGGACGTTTTCGAGCAGATTATGAACGAGCTTAAGACGAGCGAATTTGTTCCGACGGTCTTTAAGGACGGAAGGATCGAAGGCGAATTTATCGCCAAGGATGACGACAACCTGCTGCTGAGCGTTCCGTACGATGAGGGCTGGAACGTAACGGTAAACGGAACCGCCGCAGAACTAACGCCCGCCGCCGATAAGGGTTTGTCGTCCCTGAACATACAGAAAGGCGTGAATAGGATCGTGATGACCTACAAGACTCCGGGCGCCCTTGCGGGGCTTGCAGTGAGTCTGGCGACCGCTGCCGCCCTTGTTGCAGCGGGGCTATTCACCAGGCATAAGAAAAGCCGCCGTTAACAAGCGGCGGCTTTTACTCTCGAAAAGTTAATAGCGGCTAGAGCGTCTTGAGGTACTCCCCCAGCTCTTCCTCCCAGTCGGGCATGTGGAACCCGACCGACTCGAGCCTGGACAGGTCGAGCGCGGAGTGGACCGGGCGCGGGGCGATGGGGCCGGCGGCATTCGCGTAGTAGTCGGCGGTCGATACCGGCACGACCTTGTCCCCGTTGCCGTTGGCGGCCTCGAAGACGGCGCGGGCGATGTCCGCCCAGGACTTCACCGCGCCGGAGCCGGTGCAGTCGTAGGTGCCGTAGGGGGCCTTGTTCCCCAGCACGTGGAAGATGGCCTCGGCCATGTCGCGCGTGAAGGTCAGACGGCCCAGCTGGTCGTCCACGACGGTGACCTGCTCGAGCCCGTCCTCGGGGTCGGCGACGCGGTCGGACAGCCCCTTCATGGTCTTGACGAAGTTGTGTCCCTCGCCGATGACCCAGGAGCTGCGCATGATGTAGTGGCGCGGGCACCCTGCCACGGCGATGTCGCCGGCGGCCTTGGTCTGGCCGTAGACGGACAGCGGGCTGAGGGGCTCCTCCTCGTCGTGCACCTCGGCGGTGCCGTCGAAGACGTAGTCGGACGACACGTGGACCAGGGTGATGCCGTGCCCGGCGCAGGTGCGGGCCAGAAGGGCCGGGCCGGTCGCGTTGGCCTTCCAGGCGGTCACGCGGCCCTCGGGGGTCTCGGCTTTATCAACAGCCGTGTAGGCGCCGCAGTTGACCACGGTGCCGTAAAGCGACCAGTCGTACTGCGAATAGGCCTCCGGGTCGGACATGTCGAAGGTGTCGATGTCGCAGAAGTCGAAGTCCTTGGCGACGCCGCGCTCCTCGGCGAGCGCGCGCACCGCATGTCCCAGCTGGCCGTTGCAGCCGGTGACGAGCGTCCTCTTGGGCGCCATGGGGACGACGTCCCTCAGCATCGGGTGGTTGAGGTCGGCCTCGGAGACGGTGGCCTCGGCCAGCGGGATCGGCCACTCGATGGCGAGCTCGGGGTCGGCGAGGTTCACGAAGGTGTAGGTCCTCTTCAGCTCGAGGGACCAGTGGGCGTCCACCAGGTAGGTGTAGGCGGTGCCGTCCTCCAGGGCCTGGAAGGAGTTGCCCACGCCGCGCGGGACGTAGATGGCCTTGGACGGGTCCAGGGTGCAGGTGTAGACCTTCCCGTAGGTGGCGCTGCCCTCGCGCAGGTCGACCCAGGCGCCGAAGACCGAGCCGCGGGCCACCGAGATGAACTTGTCCCAGGGCTCGGCGTGGATGCCGCGGGTGACGCCGCGGCTGTCGTTGTAGGAGATGTTGTTCTGGACGACCCTGAGGTCCGGGATGCCCAGGGCGGTCATCTTGGCGCGCTGCCAGTTCTCCTTGAACCAGCCGCGCGAGTCGCCGTGGACGGCGAGGTCGACGACCGTGAGGCCCCCGATGCCGGTCTCGGAGACCGAGAGGTCCTTCTCGAATGCGATGTCTGCCATGTGTGAAAAAGCTCCTATCGAAGAGGTTGGGAAACCGGGGGCACCCGCGCGGGGACGCAGGATCATCCCCATGCCCTGCGGCCCCGCGCGGGCGCCCCGCGGCGCGGTTCGCCGGGATGCGGTCTTACTGGCCCTGTGCGCGGTAGCGGGCCTCGGTGGCCTCCTTGGCCGGGCGCCACCAGGACTCGTTGGCCACGTACCAGTCGATCGTCTGCTTGAGCCCCTCGGCGAAGTCGGTGTGCGCCGGCCTCCAGCCCAGCTCGCGCTGGAGCTTCGTGCTGTCGATGGCGTAGCGGCGGTCGTGGCCGGGGCGGTCGGCGACCCAGTCGAAGTCCTCTGGGTCCTTTCCCATCGCCTCGAGGATCATGCGCAGGACCGTGATGTTGTTCCTCTCCCCATTGGCGCCGATGAGGTAGGTCTCCCCCATGCGGCCCTTGGTGAGGATGTCCCAGACGGCCGAGGAGTGGTCCTCGGTGTGGATCCAGTCGCGGACGTTCTCGCCGCGGCCGTAGAGCTTGGGGCGCACGCCGTCGACGATGTTGGTGATCTGCCTGGGGATGAACTTCTCCACGTGCTGGTAGGGGCCGTAGTTGTTGGAGCAGTTGGAGATCGTGGCGCGCAGGCCGTAGGTGCGGGTCCAGGCGCGCACGAGCATGTCGGAGGAAGCCTTGGTCGAGCTGTACGGGGAGGAGGGCCTGTAGGGCGTCTCCTCGGTGAACTTGACCGGGTCGTCGAGCGCCAGGTCGCCGTAGACCTCGTCGGTGGAGACGTGGTGGTAGCGGATCCCGTATTTGCGGACGGCCTCCAGCAGGCGGAAGGTGCCCTCCACGTTGGTGCGCAGGAAGGGCTCGGGGTCGGCGATGGAGTTGTCGTTGTGGCTCTCGGCGGCGTAGTGCACGATCGCGTCGTGGCCGGGGACGAGCCTGTCGAGCAGCTCGGCGTCGCAGATGTCGCCCACGACGAGCTCGACCCTATCCTCGGGCAGCCCGGCGATGTTCTCGGGGTTGCCGGCGTAGGTCAGCTTGTCCAGGACGGTCACGTGGACGCCTGGGTGGTTGTTGACCACGTAGTGCACGAAGTTGCTGCCGATGAAGCCGCAGCCGCCCGTGACGATGATGTTCTTCGGTTCAAAGATCTCAGACATGAAAATCCAATCTGAAGCAAGTACAGCTTCTTTAGTATGCCGCAGGAACTGACGCCGCGACACTATTCAACAAAACTATCGGACATTTCGGCATGCGATAAGAGCCATAACCTTCGCAGAATTACTTCCCCTGCAAAACGCCTCCGGAATGCAGTCTTTGTCGTACCGGAAGACCGAATTCCCAGTTTTATCGCGTAAGTACTTGTAGAAAAAGTCCTCCCAGCTTTTAAACTTCTCACTGTCTGCAAACGCTTCCGGCTCTTGCAAAACCGCTTTGGCATCTAGCCCCGAAATTACGCCGGAGCTCAGCAGAAGCCACTCGAACGACTCGGGAAGACAAACCGTAACAGTATCGCGGTGAATGTCTTGCAGCTTAAGGACGCGGTCCGCATAGCACCCAAATGCCGCTCCGTCCGCGACAACAAACACGCGATCGTCGAGATGCTGATCCAACCAGCCCAAAATCGCGCTGTTCGTCATGGCCGAAGCACAGGTAAGTTCACTGTCAGCGAAATGCCGTTCAAAGAACTGGAAACCAGACTTACTGTCCTCGCATAGAAGGATAGAAAAGTCCTGTTTTGGCGCCGACCGGGAAATAGCATAACGATGATTCCCGCGATCTTGATAAACAGGGACGAAAGAATGGTATTTACCGCTCGTCTTAATCTTGTAAATCTCATCCACGCTATACGGAAGATTAGGGAAGTCGGCCCTTGAGATCAGCACGAAATAATTCGAGGAATACAGCACATGATGGGCAAACTCATCAGAGTGAATCTCTTTTAAGCCCTCATCGACAAATACAATCGAGTCATGAACGGACGAAAGCTGGTTTCGCCAATCAAAATCGGTCAGGGCGACACAGGGACAATCGCATTGCAAGGAAACACCCGACTGCTCGCCCGTTCGCATGTAGTCTGCGACCATGTCAAACAGTGTCGTCTTACCCGTGCCGCTATCGCCACGCACAATAGTGATGTTCCGCTTGATGGTAAATGTGTACTTGGTTCCCCTGCGGCGGGAAATCTTAACGAGATGCGAACCGTTCATAAGCAGTACCTACAGATACGGAATCGACTCGTGAATCAATTCGGCCATGTTGTGAACGATTCGACCACTGTTCACGACTTTGATTTTAAAATCCTCGCGACCAAAGTCCATCACATGATAGAGATTCACAACAAGCTTGCGGTCTTTCGCCATGTCGAGAATCCACTTGGCACAGTTGTCGCCACAGGTAGAAGCGTTAAAAATTTGCTTACGATCAAATCTCATAAGCAGCAGCGTTTTCACGCCACCAGAAAGCTGGAGTGGGGAGATGGATCCAAGCACGGGGCTTTCGATGACGTTTTCGGAGACAACATTCGATCGATCGACATCTTTAATTATCGAGACTGCATAGGGATCCGTAATCCAAGTAGACCGGTAAGAGTTTTTGAAATATGTCGCTGTGTTGTAAATCGCTTCTGGCATATCGCCAAAGTAGACGCTTAACACATCCACTCCCAATCATATTATCTTTATGGTCAACGTAATCATAACGAAAGGGGCCACCAGATAAACGGTGACCCCTAAAAGAAAACAAGCTGGCGCTAGTACTCGCGCGGGCTGTTGACGATCTCGCCGGCGGCGACCTTCTTCAGGTGCTGCCCGTAGACCGACTTGCCGTAGGCCTTGGCGGCTTCCTCCAGCTCGGCGGTCGTGATCCAGCCGTTCTCCCAGGCGATCTCCTCGGGCACGGACACGGGCAGGTCCTGGGAGTGCTCCACGGCGCGGACGAACTCCGCCGCCTCGTGCAGGCTCTCCATGGTGCCGGTGTCCAGCCACGCGTAGCCGCGGCCGAGGGTGACCACGGACAGCGTCCCCTCCTCCAGGTACATCTGGTTGAGCGTGGTGATCTCGAGCTCGCCGCGGGCCGACGGCTCCACCCTATGCGCCTTGGCGGCGACGTCGCCCGGGTAGAAGTACAGGCCGGTGACGGCGTAGGAGCTCTTGGGCTCGGCGGGCTTCTCCTCGATGGATACGGCCCTCCCCTGCCCGTCGAACTCCACGACGCCGAAGCGCTCGGGGTCGTCCACGTGGTAGCCGAAGACCGTGGCGCGGCCCGACTCGGCGTTCTGGACGGCGCGCGTCAGGTGGCGCGACAGGCCGTTGCCGTAGAAGATGTTGTCGCCGAGCACGAGGGCGCAGGGCTCGCCGGCGATGAACTCCTCGCCGATGGTGAACGCCTGCGCGAGGCCGTCCGGCGAGGGCTGCTCGGCGTAGGAGAGGTTCACGCCGTAGCGCGAGCCGTCCCCGAGCAGGCGCTCGAAGTTGGGCAGGTCCGTCGGCGTGGAGATGACCAGGATGTCCTTGATGCCCGCCAGCATGAGGGTGGACAGCGGGTAGTAGATCATGGGCTTGTCGTAGACCGGCAGCAGCTGCTTGCTGGTGA
>CATYEN010000010.1 GCA_958405565.1 uncultured Collinsella sp.
TGAGGTTCTTGAGCTCGGTCTTGGTGCCCAGCTTGGTCTCGCCGCGGCGGCGCAGCGACACGTTGCCGTCGCAGCGCATGGAACCCTTCTCCATGGAGCAGTCCGAAATGCCCAGCGTCACAAAGATGCGACGGAGCTTTTCCATAAACAGGCGTGCTTCCTCGGGCGTGCGCAAGTCGGGCTCGGTGACGAGCTCGATCAACGGCGTGCCGCAGCGGTTGTAGTCGACGAGCGACTCGGCCGCCGCGGTAATGCGGCCCTCGGCACCGCCCACGTGCACCATCTTGGCGGCGTCCTCCTCCATATGGATGCGCAGGATGCGGATGGGCACCGTGTAGGAACCGTCCTCGCGGCGCTCAGGCATCTGCAGGTTGGACGCATCGTAGCTGGCCAGGTGGCCGGCGCGCTGGTTGCCCTCGCGCATGGTCGACGACATGGACGTGGACAGGCCCTCGGCGTTGGCCGAGGCGCTCGCCAGGCTCTGGGCCTCGGCCTCGCCAAACGCGCAGTCGGGGCGCTCGGCGGCACCGCGGCCGGTCACATCCAAATCCAGGTGGCCGTACATGGCAAAGGCGACCGGACCCTGCGTGGTCTGGAAGTTCTTGGCCATGTCGGGATAGAAGTAGTGCTTGCGGTAGAACATCGAGTGGCGCTGGATCTCGCAGTTGGTGGCAAGACCGGCCTTGACGATGCTCTCGATGGCGCGCTTATTGGGCACCGGCAGGGCGCCGGGCAGGCCCAGGCACACCGGGCACACGTTGGCGTTAGGCTCGTCATCGTGGCTGAGCTTGCAGTTGCAGAACATCTTGGTGTCGAGTGCGGTGAGCTCAGTGTGGATCTCCAGGCCGATCACGGCCTCCCAATCCTGCAGGACCTCGGAAAGCTCCTTCATTACAGCTCGCCTCCCTTCCCGGCAAAATCGGGCGCGACGGAAAGCGCGGGCGCACCCGTGGCGGCATCGGCAAAGCCGCGCTCCAGGGCGCGGGCAAACGTGAGCAGCTGACGGTCCTTAAAGGCAGGTCCCACCAGCTGGGCAGAAACGGGCAGCTTGCTGTCCTCGCCCAGGCCCAGCGGCACCGAGATGCCACCGTTGCCGCAGATGTTGAGCGAAATGGTGTACAGGTCGGACAGGTACATCTGCGTGGGGTCGCTGATCTCGCCAAACTTAAAGGCCGTGCGCGGCGAGGCGGGCATCAGGATCGTGTCAACCTTGGCATACGCGGCGTCGTAGTCTTGCGTGATAAGCGTGCGGGCCTTCTGCGCGGCGTAGTAGTACTTGTCGTACACGCCCGAGCTCAGCAGGTAGGCGCCGAGCATCTGACGGCGCTTGGCCTCGGCACCAAAGCCGTGAGCGCGCGAAAGCGAGCTCTGGTCGGACAGGTTGGCGCAGCCCTCCTCCTGGTAGCCATAGCGAATGCCGTCGAAGCGGGCAAGGTTGGAGAACGCCTCGGCCGGGCCAATGACGTAGTAGGCGGCGATGGCGGCGTCCAGGTGCGGAAGGTCGACCTCGACCAGCTCGGCACCCTGGTTCTGCAGCTCCTGGGCGGCGCGCTGGACAGCTGCCTTGACCTCGGGCGTCAGGCCCTCGGCCTCCATAAACGCAGGGATGATGCCCACGCGCTTGCCCTCGATGCTGTCGTTGAGGTGCTCGGTAAAGTCGACGGCACAGTCCTGGCTGGTGCAGTCGTACGGATCGTGGCCCGCGCCGGTGAGCGCGTTCATGGCCAGCGCGACGTCCTCGACCGTACGGCCGAAGGGGCCAACCTGGTCGAGCGACGAGCCAAAGGCCACCACGCCGTAGCGGCTCACGGCGCCATACGTGGGCTTAAGGCCCACCACGCCGCAGAGCGCCGCCGGCTGGCGGATGGAGCCGCCGGTGTCCGAGCCCAGCGAGAGCGCGACCTCGCCCGCGGCGACAGCGGCAGCAGAGCCGCCCGAGGAGCCACCAGGCACGCGCTCGGTATCCCAGGGGTTGTTGGTACGGTGGAAGGCCGAGCTCTCGGTAGAGCTACCAAAGGCGAACTCGTCCATGTTGGCCTTGCCCATGGGCAGGCAGCCGGCGTCGAGCATGCGCTGGACGCAGGTGGCGGTGTAGACGCTCTGGTAATCCCCGAGCATGCGGGAGGCGCAGGTGGTGCGCGTGCCCACGAGGTTCATGTTGTCCTTGATGGCCAGCGGCACGCCCGCGAGCGGGGGCAGCGGCTTTCCGGCGGCACGGTCGGCATCCACGCGCGCGGCGGCCTCGAGTGCGAGCTCGGGCGACACCTGCAGGAATGCCTGGACCCCGCCCTCGCGCGCCTCGATGGCTGCAAGGGAGGCCTGAGCCACCTCGGTAGCGGTAAAGTCGCCGGCGGCAACGCCCGCGGCGATCTGGGCGGCGGTAAGGGAATCGAAGCTCTGGGTCATTACTCGCTCTCCCCCTCTCCCAAAATGGACGGCACGCGGAAGTAACGGTCGCGCGCGCTGCCGGCGTTTTCCAGCGCGACGTCGAGCGGCAGGTCGCGCTCGGGCTCGCGCAGGTCGTCGCCCATCACGTTGGACAGGCTTCCGATGGGATGGAACGTGGGCTCCACGTCGGGCAAGTCATATTGCAAGACGGGCTCGAGCATCTGGACGGCATCGTTCATGTACGACGTCATCTGGGTGAGCTCGTCATCGGTCAGTGCGATCTTTGCGTACTCGGCGATGCCGCGCACGTCTTTCTCGCTGAGTGCCATAGGCGCTCCCTTCCGCATAACAGTTAAACCGCTCTAGTATACAGGGCAACGCCGGCTTGGAGCAGGCGCTTTACCCAAATGCAGCGAAAACGTAACGAGGACGGCGGGTTGGCAGGGCGCGACCCGGCGGACCCGCGGCGAAAACCATCCCGCCCACAACAAAAACCGTCCCAACATTCGACGTTTTTCGGCAAAATCGCGATTTTCATCGAATGTTTGGACGGTTTGGAAGCCCCGACCACCACAAAGGTGCCTGTCCCCATTGTGGTGGTTCCGAACAATGGCTATGCCGAGGCCTTGGCTTTGCGGCGTTTACGGACCGCGTGGACCACGATGTCCAGCAGCAACAGCACAATGGCCACGACCACGATGAGCACGGCGAACTCGCGCTTGCCCCAGTGGCGGCCGGCCAGCGACTTTTGCTTGTCGACGTCCTTCTTGCTGTACTTGGTGCGCACGCAATGAACCAGCAGGCGATGGTCGTTCACGCCGTAGGGCGTGCAGGTGACGAGTGTCACCTTGTCGGCGCCGGGCTCGATGGTCAGCGACTCCATCTCCTCGGGCAGCACGACCTCGGAGTCCACCATCTTGTAGGCAAGCGTCTTGTTCATGGTGTGCAGCAGCACCAGGTCGCCGGGCTCCAGCGAGTGAATGTCGTCGAACATGCTCAGGTTGCGCATGCCCGAGTGCGCGGTGAGCACGCAATGCGTCGAGCTGCCGCCCACCGGCAGGCTCGTGCCCTCCAGGTGGCCGACGCCCGCCATAAGGACTTCCTCGCTCGTGCCGTGGTAGATGGGCATGCTCACGTCGATGGAGGGGATCTCGACCCAACTCATCATGGGGTCGCGGTCAAAGATGAGCTGCTGATCGTAGGGCTCGATCTGGTCGGCGGGAAGTTCGGTGGCCTCGCCCGCCAGCTGCTCGTTAAAGGAGCGCGCTTGGAGCAGAATGCGCTCGCGCTCCTCTTCCGAAAGCGCGTCCACGGTGCTGGAAACGGTGCTGATCTGGTTGAACACGCCCGAGGCCTCGAGCCGGTCCAAGATCCACGGCCAGGTCATAAGGCCCACGCCAATAAGGATGATGACGATGGTGATGAGCCGGTCAGCCCAGCGCGGCAGCCGCTTGCGACGACGCTTAGGCTTTGGTCGAGGTTTGGGCTGGGGGCTTGAGCCGCCGCTGGCCGCGGCGTTATCGCTCTTCATGTGTTTGGCGCCCTGCACCATCGCCGGTCACTCCTCTACAGTTCAGGTTGTCTAAACAAATAATAGCCGAATTGCGAGCTCATATGACGCGCAACGCAGCTAGACAGTATTGCGCGGCGCGGGCATGGGCATGGGCTCATATTTGCGTTTTTAGAATATCCCGAATCGGCGGGGCGATTCGGGATAGAATGTCTGTAGAAAACGACGCATCCCGCGTAAGTGTTAAGGAGCGCGGGCGGCCTAGTTTTCTAACGTGTTAAACGGCCGGGCTGCAACCCCGGCCGTTCTTATTTGCGCTTGTGGTGCAAACGCCGAGAACCGTCCGCACCGCGCGTGCGCCTACGGACCTTAAACCGAACCTCATACGAGTCAAAAAACGCGATGACGAACGAGCCCACCGCCGCGAGGGCGGCGAGCGCGTTAAGGAATTTCAGCATTTGGGGACCTCCGATCGAGTCGTCGGCCGCCCGCGCACGGGATGCGTCGCAAGGGTATTTTACCGCGAGCGCACGCACTTACAGCTGGTAAACGCAATATTTGCAAACATTTGTTCGGTGGTTACACACACGATACTTTGAGCAGCGGAGCCTGGCGGCATTGCCCGGTCAGGTAGAGGCCCGCATTTGAGTTTTCAAAATGTCCCGGATCGGCGGGGCGATTCGGGATACAATAGCTACAGGAAACGACGCACCCCGCGTAAATGAACGTGAGCGCGGGCGACCAGTTTCCGGTGTTGTTAAATGCCCGGGCCTCTAACCCCGGGCATTCTTATTTGCGCTTGTTGCGGCGCAAATGCCTTCTACCGTCCGCACCGCGCGTGCGCCTACGGACCTTAAACCGAACCTCATACGAGTCAAGAAACGCGATGACGGATGAGTCCGCATCGGACGGTGGAGGCCGCCTGCGTTATCCCAAAAAGAACGGGGCAGACTCCAGTGCGGAGTCTGCCCCGAAAAGAGAATGGCAAAGCAAGAACGTCGATGGACGAGAAAAGTGTCCGCAAGTCTCATGGCCATCACATCCCACCTGCCAAAGGGATGGGTGAGTGAGCGTTACTCCTGCTCGGACTCCTCAGCCTGCTTACGGCTGCGGATGAGGTGTGCCACGCCGATGCACAGCACTGCGCTGCCAGCGATCCAAGTGAAGGTCACGCCGTTAAGACCGGTCAGCGGGAGGCCGGAGCCTTTCTTGTTCTTGACGGTAAGGGTAACAGTGCCGTCACCAGAAGAGGAATTGGTGACGAGACCAGAGCCTTTCGTGGATGTGGTCACCGTCAACGTATTCTCGCCCTCGTTCTGATTAAGACCCGTGGCAGTAATGGTGAACGTGAATTTGGGCACGGTGTTATAGCCGGGGAGCGTATTGGTCTCCTCGACCGTGTAAGCGCCAGCATCGAGGCCCTTGACGCCGATTTCGCCCTTATCATCAGTCGTAAAATCATAGGCAGTATTGCCCAAAGAACCGTTCTCTTAGACATACTGGGCGCCGGCGCCCTCGTCGGTTCCCTTGGAAGAGGTGCCGGGCGGGGAGCGGAGCATGGCCACCGGACCCACCGAAACACATCTCCACCGTTCCTTCAACTGGGAAAATGCCGCCCCGGGGCCCGGGAGGGACCCCGGGGCTTTCGGCTAACTGCGGGAACGGCCTATCCGCTCAATGTGTTCAGCTGAGATTGGAAATCAACCGGAGAAATCGACCCTCCTAAAAGGAGGCCATGTATGAAGACTGCATATCCCTTTTGCCTCCATATACACAAGAAGCGCCCCTCGGGCGCTTCTGAGAGGCTCCCCCTGGGATGTATCCCAGGGGGAGCCTATGGACCTTAAGGGCCGCAGCGAACCGTTCGCAGTCGGGCCGTCGAAGGCCTCGTTACTTAAGCTCAGGCCAGAAATCCTTGTTGGCCTCGATCATGTCGTCGAGAATCTCCTTGGCGACCGTCATGGACGGGACCGTCTTGTTGAGCGTGAACGCCTTGAGCGCCTTCTCGTACGAACCCTCGATGCACGCCTCGACCACGAGCTTCTCGGAGTTGAGCTGCTGCATCATGAGGCCCTGCTGGAACAGCTGGATGTTGTCGCGCGAGATGACCTCGGGGCCGTTCTTGCCGATGTGGGCGGGCAGCTCGACCATCGCGTCGTACGGCATGTTCGGGATCGCGCCGCGGTTCTGGCAAATGACCAGGAAGCGAGCGAAGGCGCTACACTTCGAGCGATATTGAGCACCAACGCGGGCGCTAGCGCAGGTGTCGCCCGCGATACTCGGGAGAATCAGCATCGGAATCGGGGGAAGCCGAGGAGGCTGAAGCAGAGGAGGCGAAGGGGGCCGCAGGCCTGGAGGCTCCCGCGGTCCACCCGTTTCCGCCTTCGCCAGCAGCCGCGCCGGCGTCCAGCGTCACCGCGGCGGCAACGGCAGCACGCTGCGCCGCGCGCCGCTTCTTGCGCACGTGCCCGGCCGCAACGAGACCCACAACAATCGCCAGCAGCGCGCCCAAAACGCCCAGCGCCACCGCGGTGGTGTTGATGCCCTGCGCGTCCTCGGGCACGGGCACCTCATTCGGAATCTCCGCACGCACGCCCGATACGAGCAGGCGGTGCGAGTTCACGCCGTAGGGCGTGCAGGTCATGAGCGTCACGCGGTCCTCGCCGGCGGTCACGCGCAGCTTGGAATCGTCGTCGGGCTCAATCACGTCTATGCGGTCGATCTTGTAACCCAGCTCCTCGCCCATCACCTCGATGTAAAACGAGTCGCCCACCCGCAGCTCATCCAAGCGCGTGAACAGGAGCGAGCCCGGCACGCCACGGTGACCGGTGAGCACGGCATGCGTACTCTCGCCGCCCACGGGCAGCGACGTTCCGTACAGGTGGCCGGCGCCCGCGGCGAGCACCTCGTTGGAGGTGCCATGGTACACGGGCAGGTTCACGTCGATCTTGGGGATACGCACCGAGCACATAAGGCCCGAACCCGCGTCGAGCAGGCCCTGGTACGTGGTGTCTTGCGAGGCGATGGAGTCCTTGGCACCTGTTGCGGTGGAAGCGCCGGAGGTGCTACCGAACGGGTCCACGACCTCGCCGATGACGTCCTGACCGCCGGCGGCCAACTGCTCGTTGTAGGCGCGCGCTGCCGCGAGGGCCTCCTCTGCCTGCGGATAGGGCCAGCCATCCACGGTGTTTTGGGCCGCGGCAACTGCGGCCGTCTGCTCGGCCTGGGACATGGCGCGCAGGACGAGGGGCGTGGCCACGATAACAAAGCCGGCGGCAAAGCACAGAAGGGAAAGCAGGCGCAGGATGAGGGGCGGTTTACGTCGGCTGGGGGAAGCCAGGTTCGAACCGCCGCTCGGCGTGCGCATCGTCGATACGGGCTTGATTGCCTCCATGTGGTTCACCTCCGGGGGTGTGGGTGTGAGGGCACGGTCAAAGCACCGACCCCGCCGCGTGTCCAAGCGCGACGGGGTGCGGCGAAAGGGAATATGAGAACGCGGCGCGCAGGCGCTGATAGGAGACGACGATCGCCCGCTCGCCGCGTCATCAAGCTAGGGAATTAAGCGCGCATACGTGCACTCAGGGCGAAGGCGGCGCCAGCAGCCATGAGCAGCACGCCCACGGTGATGAAAACCTTGATGCCCAGGTCACCGGTCAAGGGCAGCTCGGTGAGGTTCTTGGCGTTCCAAATCTTGATGGTCGAGTTCTCAACGGAGACGCGAGGATCGGTAGCGTCCTTGGCATAAGAGACAGCAGTGATGGTCTTCTGGCCCTCGGGATCGTCGGACTTCACCGTAGCGGATACCGTAAAGGTGAACTTCGGCAGGGAGACGGCGGTGTAACCATTGGGAGGAACGATCTCCTCGATCTCATACGTGCCAGCGTCGAGACCATTAAAGTTGATGACGCCATCGTCGGTGGCGAACACGCCAACTTCGGCACCACCCTGAGTATCCTTAGTCGGAGTCGCGGTCAGGGTCTTCCATGCGCCGTTCTCGTAACCGAGATAGCTGCTTCCCGCCTTGATCGTGAACTTAGCACCCGAGAGCTTAGTGGTCATGTCCTTGGCGGTCTTCACGATGTTGAACTTATAGGAGTAGACATTCACCTCGTTACCAGGAATGGTCTGCACATCGGAGGTGTTGTTGGGGTTGTGCGACCAGGTAAGTGAGTCCTTGTTGGGGTTGCCCTGGATGGCGGTGGAGTCAGAAAGCTTGGCATCTGCATCAAGGGTAGCACTCACCAGTACGGTCACCTTTGCGCCCTCGTTCAGCGCAGTAGCGCCCGCAACCTGGTTCACGTAGTTGCCAAGGTCGATGACGGTATCTACACCTCCGGCGTACTTACTATCGGTATCAGAAGTGGCAGCATAGGAAACACTGTAGTCGTTACTCACCTTAAGAGTAACGTCTCCAACCTTGACCGATTCAACCTTTACGCCCGTGGCGACGTTACCGACAATCGAAGAAATGGCAGAACTAGCAGTGTCGTTGATCTTGAACACACGTTTGGTCGAATAGCCGGTGTAGTACGGAACGGTAGTCTCAAGCGTGTAGTACACGGTGTCGCCCACGGAGAAGGACGGCTCATCGTTGTAGGTGCCGTCAGCATTGGCAAGATGCTTAGAGATGGTCGGAATCACGTTCTTCACGGTAACGGTGCCATCGACATCGGTGCCCGCAATGCTCGTCGGCGTAATGATGGGCAGCGAGAAGGACTCCTTGTCCGCAGCGGGATTGGTAACGTCCTTCAGGAACCAGATACCCGGGACGTTAAAGGTTTTCACATTGGCGTCGCCGGCCGTAGACGTGGTGAACTCGGTTGCAGCAGGAGTACCAGGGAAGGTCTGGTCCTCGAGGTTCTGGGCAAAGGTGCGCAGCGCGGCATCATTGTTCCAAGGCGAGGAGAGGTTAGGGGCTCCGCTATTGCTAAACACCCGCATGATCAAGAAGCCCATAGGATTATTCGACGTGTTACCCTCGGACACAAAATAGTTCTTGTCCTGCTTGTAGACAGTAAGCACGTTCTGGGCATTGCCCGTCTCATCAATGACAGCATTGAAGTCCATTGCGCTCTCGATGGTGCTCACGAGCGCATCGGTGGTATCAATCGTATAGGCAATCGACTTGTTGTTAACAACAACGTCCTTCAGCTCGGCAAGCTGCCAGCCGTTGAACTTGTGATCGGCAGCATCCGTCGGCTGTTTGTTGATCGTAATGCTGTAGGTGGGATCCGCAGCCTTGGCCGTGGGGGCTGCGCCCAACAGGCCGGTTACGGCGATCGCTACGGCGGCGGCGCCGGCGATCAGCTTTTGTACGAATCGGTTCATGATTCCCCTTTCAGAAATGAGCCCGACATTCATAAACATCTATCTACCAGCGCCATCGGACGGGTCGTCCTGGCGGCGCTTTGTAGCGAACCAATACGCTCCCGCGGCGATGCCGCCCAGAAGCATGAGACCGGCGCCCACGAGGAGCATGGAGTTTTCGGTCCAACCCGCGCCGGTGAGCGGGAGGTCCGTGAGGACTTTCACGTTGGTGAAGGTGGAAGCGGGAATGGCGTTCGCGGGCGCGTCGGCGGTGCCGATGACCTTATTAACGGTGTTGCCCATGTCGTCCTTCACCTGCGTGACCGTGGTGGAGGTGGTGAGGCCGGTGTACTTGCCAGCGTCGTCCAGCACGGTCTCCACTGTAACGGCAACCTGGTACTCGGCCTTGGAATAGCGAAGCTTTTCGACAGCGTCCGTGGCGGGCTCGACTTCCTTCACTGTGTAGGTATAAGTCTTAGCGCGAGTCGGATTCGAAGCGTCAATCGCGGCAAGATCGTCCTTGTCGAATGCGATCTCCCCAAATTTCGCCACGATGTCGTTGACCTTGGACTCGTCCGTAGGCGCAACGTGAATGGTCGTTTCGCCAGGCATCGGAGCCGCGGGGTCGGACGGCGTCGCCGTGATCTCGAAGTCGAACGAAACATAGTTGCCGTCAGCATCCTTCGGCCAATCCGTATTGCGAACAGACTTGGTTACCGGAATCTGCACGGACGTAGTGGCGAGAGTGTCGGAGACGTAGACGTTGCTCCCGTCAATCATCGGGCTCTTTCCCTTGGTCCACGTAATGGAACCGTCCGTGTTGGACACAGTGAACTCGTAGGTGTTCTTGTTCAGTTCGTAGCCAAACGGAGCCTGGGTCTCTGTGAGCGTGTATGTGCCCGGTAGCAAACCGGCCAATGTGAACTTGCCATCTTTGGCGTCGGTATGGGCCCAAGTGGTTTCGCTCGGAGTCGATTGGTCACTCACGGTCCAGGACTTCTCCTCGGTCGAGCCATCGGCACCCAGTTTCGCAAGCTTCCACTCGGAACCAGTCAACGGAGTGTGTTTTGTGTCGCCCTCCTCCACCTTGGTCCAAGACACCGTACCAGTGATCTTGGTGTTGGAGATGGCGCCCGTGGTGTTAGAAGAGTCGAACGGAACATGGTTCCCGTTCTCATCCACATAACCCTGGACATAGTTGACCGTCTCACCAGCATTGTTCATGATGGCGTAGTAGATGGTCTCGGACTTCTGGTAACCAGCCGGAGCAGTCACCTCTTTGATGTAATAGATGAATGCCGGGTTAGAATCCGAGATCCCCGCACTCGTATCGGCCTTCTGGTTCAAATAGCTGAACTGAAGCTCGCCATCAATAGAAGCGTAATCGTTGGCACCGCCATCGGTCACCGTCACGATTGCATTCGTACCATCAACGGCATCTTTTACGGAGCCGTACACCGCCCATGCCGAGTGGGCAAGCAGTGTAGAATCGCTAGCGTCGACCTTGCTCCATGCAATGGAAGAACCGTCCGGTGTATACGAGCCGGACCACGGGAAGTTGTGCCGCTCCTGATCCATATCAATGACGGAAGACGATTTACCCTCGATATTTGTGAAGTCGTACGCGACCTTAGGGTTGTTCATCATGAAGTCTTCGCCCACGTACACACGACCGTTGGTGGTCACATGGTCGTCGAAGCTTCCGTTGGGAACGAGAATCGATCCGAGCATAGCAGCGGCGGGGTCATCGTCGGTCCACTTGGCACCGTTGTCTGTGCCACCGTATCCCCAGTCCGCGCGGTCCTCTCCCGCGATGCCGCCCCGAATGGTAAGGCTTTGCGTACCGACAAAGTTCCACATGACGGATTGAGAAGCCATCGCGTATGCCTCGCCCCACGGCTTGCCGGAATACTGAGTTTCGTAACCACGCGAAATCTCGGTGCCGTTCCACCAAAAGCGCCAGCCATTGTGAAACTCAATATTCGAAGATCCGGTAACGTTCACAACAACCGAGGCGCCCTCGGGAATGCCCTCGAATGCGAAATCAACGCCACGATAATACTCGTTGCTGTATGTATTGCTCAGCTGAGAAGCATCGATGGTGAACACCTGCTGCATAGAGGTGTTGTCACCCTTAAACGTGATAAGACGCTCGCTATTCTTGAATCGCTTACCATTGAGCGACGTATCGGCGCAGTCCTCATTGATAGTCTTATCCGACCCATCAAACACCAGGCCATAGTTACAATCCGTCTTGTTGTACTTGTTGATGATGTAGCGGTTGTCCTTATCGCACGCCGGAGCAACACTGTAGCTCACTTCGCCCGTCCTCGCGAACGAATTCAGCTGCTTAGAGAGCGTGGTGAGATAGCCTGTCTCTCCGCTGTAATTCGAATAATCCTTGCCATTAATGTCGTTGAGGAAGTTGACTTGGTTGAACAGGGGGCTATCCTGAGCGCTTTCGCCCGCGTACCAATAACCCTGGGTTTTCACCACAGACTGGCGCCCGTTGTCATTATTCCAATAGGAATAGGTAATGGGACCGGCGATCTCTGCGGTGTAGTCATAGCCGTAGGGATCCTTTTTCGCCTTGCCGACCCAGGCACCCTTGCTCCAAGCACCAACCGTCGCAGTATCTGAGGTCTCTCCCCGACCGGTGTTCATGTTCTCAATCGAGCTGTTTATACCGGCGACCGCAAGCACCGTGCTTCCCTCACTGGGACGAAACTGCGAGCCAAAGCCGACGGTGCCGAAACGGAAGCCATCGCCGTCCCAACTCCGCTTGATAGGATTCATGGCAAGCTTGCCACGGACCACGGTAAGGCCCTCCGCCTCAACGGCATATGAGCCAGTGGGGGCGTTCTTCGCATCAAGAGTCTTAGTGAGGCTCGGCTTACCACCAATGTACATGTCGCGGCCGACGTAGGTGGCCACGCCGGGATCGGGGGTGGAGACATCGATATTCGTACCGATACCGATAGACGTGGGCTTGTAGATGCCCTTGTTCACAGTGGTAGCCGCGCTCGCAGAGGCGGCGGCGCTATTCTGGTTTTCGGCATCCTCGCTGGTGTTACCTACAGCAGCGGAGTCACTTGAGGAACCCCCCCCCATTACAGTTTTCTCGGTAGAAACTGTCTGGGTGCCGTTGGCGATGGCCTGCGAGATCGGGGGCATAACGAGCGACAGCACCAGACTCAAAACGGAAGCTCCGCACAAAACACCTGCTAGCACACGATGCGTCGCTTTATTGTTCTGCTTAGATTTATCTGAATTTGCTGTCATCGATGCCTCCTCCCCAAGAGACCGCGATCTTGCTCTTTCACGAATTAACCTTGAGCGCGCAACCTATAATTGCTCGCACTCAATATGCATATTATTACTCATTGTTTAAACAACGAAAAGCCCGATTCTATCAATTTCTTTTCTCAGAATCTTTTTTCTTGACATTTATTCAAATTATGCTGTGATATTCGATTTTTCAGTTTTGGAAAACAGCAGGTAGAACTGCTGGCAAATATAGAGAAATGACACTCTGTTGTTATTTGTACAACATTTTGTTTTAACCTACTCAATCTGTGAACGGTCGATATTTGGCTGCGAGTGGTCGTTTGTTCACCGCGTCGATTCGCCTCGGAACAATAAGCGTCCCGGCAATCGGTTGCCGGGACGCCTGATCGAACCACCACAAAGGTGCCTGTCCCCTTCGTGGTGGTTTTTGTCCAGCGCGCAGTACTACAGCAGGTGCTCCTGGATAAAGATCGCGATACCGTCTTCGTCGTTGCTCGCGGTTACAAAGTCCGCCGCGGCACGGGTGGCATCGCTGCCGTTTGCCATGGCCACGCCCACGCCGGCGTCGGCCACCATGCAGGTGTCGTTATCGGCATCGCCAAACACGCAGATGTTCTGGAGCTCCATGTCGTTGAGCTCCGCCACGCGCACAAGGCCGCGCGTCTTGGACACGCGCGGATCCATGAACTCGTAGAGCCGCTGCGTGGTTTGCAGAGCCGCCGCCTTAACAGTGTCATCGGCGAACGTCGACGCCCGTTCAATCACCCGCGGCATTACCTCGGGCGCCATGGTAAACATCACCTTGGGCTGTGGCTCGCGCAAAAACTCGGCAAAATCGACCACCTGGTAGGGCACGCCGTCGACGCGCGACAGGTGCTCAACGCACGCGTTGCTCTCGGGCACGTAGAACACGCCGTCTCGGGGGCAGACGGGCGTTGCCGGAAGGTCCGCCATGTGCTTGCAGATGCGCGCGATAGTCTCGCCCGGCAGCGGATAGCTCAGCTCGTTGATGTCGTGCGCGCGGTCGATGACCTCGGCGCCACCGCAGCCCACGAGCACGTCCACCAGGCCTTCGATGCCCCAGAGCTTGTACATGGCCTCGGTCGCGTGGGCGTCGCGCCCGGTGCACAGACCAAAGAGCACGCCACGCTCGCGCAGGGCGCGGATCGCCGCCACGGTGCGCGGGGACACCGTGTGCTGGCTCGTGAGCAGCGTGCCGTCGATATCGCAGAACACGGCTTTAATGTGGCTGAAGGTGGTGTCCATGGGAGCCTTTCTGGGTTGTGCGGCGGTGTGGGGTGTATTCGTGAACGGCGTACATGGTATACCAAGGCGCGCACGGGGCGCTTTGGTGCAAAACCACCACAAAGGTGCCTGGCCCCTTTGTGGTGACCGGGCCCGCGGGGTGGCCTGACCCGGGGCGCAAACCATCACAACATTCGACGTTTTTCGGCAAAATCGCGATTTTCATCGAATGTTGTGATGGATCTTACTGCTTTGCGGCACGATCCAAGTGCCAGCGGCCAAACAGCAGCAACGCCGCGGGAACTGCCGTCACGACCATGCCCGCCCCTACGAGCGTCTGCTGCACGCCAAATGTCGCCGCCAGCCACGGGGTAATCGCCAGCGGCGCCACGCCGGCGAACATATTGCCAAAGCCCATGACCGAGTTCACACGGCCGAGTTGCTCGAGCGGCGCCGTCGTTTGCACGATGGTGTTGTGGAGCGGGTTGACGACACCCCAAGCTATGCCCAGTGCAATCTGGCCGACAAGGGCCACGCCCACGTACGGTGTCCCCACATAGAGCAAACTTCCCAGGCCCACGGACATAAGCGCCACGAGCAGCGTTTTAAGGTTGACCAGGTGCGGTGGCAAGCGGAGCGCGACCACGGCGCCCAGCACCGCGCCCACACCGCTGGCCGACGAGAGCCAGCCCATCCATTCGACACCGACGCGCAGGACATCGCGGTAGAAGAACGACTCCAGCGGATCGAAGGCACCGTAGCCAAAGTTCGAGAGGAAGATGATGCAGAAAAGTAGCGCGAGGACGCTGTTGGTGAAGACTGTCTTGATGCTGGTCGCGAAGGTAGCGCGGGAGGACGTGCTGGGGTTGGAGCTTTGTCCCGCACACTCCCCTTCCTCTGCCGAATCGGCATCCGCATGCCCGGCGACATGGCTGGTCTGCGGCCTAAAGCCCCAACCGGCGATGAGCGCCAACGCGGTAAAGAGCATCATAAGCACGAACACCGCGCGCGACGACGCAGCCGCTGCGACAAAGCCGCCCAGCGTGGGGCCAACGATAATACTCACGTTTGAGAACATGGCGATGGCGGAGTTGATGTCTTTGAGCTCGACGGGATCATCGGTGAGGTAGGCCGGATAGGATGTGGCAATGGGCTGGGCGAATCCCATCGTAAAGCCCAGAAACACCGCGCCGAGCAGGACGACGCCGGTCGCGCTACCAAAGGCGATAATTGCCGTGCCAGTTGCGAGAGCGCCGACGATGCTCAGCAAGAAATGGCGGCGCGGCCCCCAGGCGTCGAGCGCCGCGCCGCCCGCAAAGGACCCCAGGATTACGAAGACGTTCATAAACAGGACGGCCAGCGACGTCGCGACGACCGAAGCGCCGTCCGCATAGGTGAGCGTTCCGATAACGCCGATAAAGTAACTGGTCTGGAAGCCGGTGTAGATTAGAAACCGCATTGCCACCAGGCGCTTGGCCTGCGTGGACAGCGATGGTTGGGATTTCGAGATTCGAGATAGGGACATGGGCGCTCCTTGTTGCATACGAATACGGGCCGCGGGCATTGACCACCGACCATCGACTCAATCTTTCCGTATGCAACGTTAAGGACGCATCGGGCCCCTTCTCTCCGTTTTTGCCAGCACGAACTACTTGGTAGATTTTAAGACATGTTCCAAACATCTACCAAAGCAAAAACCACCACAAAGGCGCCTGCCTGTGGTGGCCCAATGATATGGCAACGTAGCGAGCCGGTTCCAAGTGCCCCAGGTCGCCCCGAAAGAGGAGCGACGCGTACTTTGGTACGCGAGCGACGGTTTGAGGGGCGAGATGGGTTGCTTGGGGCCGGCGCAGCGTCAAGCCTAAAGGTGGTCTTGGATGAGGTCGCAGATGGCTCGGGCGTCGTTGATGTTGATGGCTCGGGTCGCGAAGCCGGCGTCGAAGGCCTGGCGTGCCAGGGCCTCGTTGCAGGCAAGGGCCAGCGTGCGACCGTCGACCAGATCGAGCGAGCTCTTGCCACGCAAGCGATCGACACCGGAGCGCGCGACCACGATATTGTCGAAGCCCTCGGTCTTGTAGCCCTCGATGATCACCACATCGACGTCGTTGTAGCGCGACAGCAGCTCGCGCGCCGGCATCTCGTCCTCCTCGCGCGTGTCGGCGTACTCCGCCCAGCGCGTGGCGCAGATGAGGCCCACGTGCTTGGAGCCTGCCTGGTGATGACGCCAGGTGTCCTTGGCGGGCACGTCGATATCAAAGCCGTGATGCCCATGGTGTTTGAGCGAACCCACACGCAGGCCACGGCGGGTAAGCTCGGCGATGACCTTCTCGACAAGCGTGGTCTTGCCCGAGTTCTGGTAACCGATAAACGCGATGGCGGGGACGGCCGGGGCGGGAGCTGCGGGTGCGGCCGGGACGGATACGCTCGCGGGCGCGGTGCCGTCGCCAGCGGCGGCCTCGGCAGCAGCGGCCTGACGCTCTGCGCGATCCCACACGCCCGAGCGGCCGCCCTCCTTGTGCAACAGGCGCACGTCGACGATCTCCATGCCGCGATCGACGGCCTTGCACATGTCATAGATGGTCAGACACGCGGCACTCGCGCCGGTCAGGGCCTCCATCTCGATACCCGTCTTGCCCGTCACGCCGGCAGTAACCAGCACGTGAAAGCCAACCTGCCCGTCTGCGCGCGCCGGTGCCCAGCCCTCGGGCACGTCCTCGGCCGGCGTTCCCGCCGGAGCGATGGGCTCGATATCGCACTTGCTCTTGGTGATGAGCAGCGGATGGCACATGGGGATGATGTCGCTCGTGCGCTTGATGGCCATGATGCCCGCCACGCGCGCGCAGGCGAGCACGTCACCCTTTTTGGCGCGGTCCTGCAGCACCATGGCCTGCGTCTCAGGATGCATGAGGATGGTACCCTCGGCAATGGCGATGCGGTGCGTCTCGGCCTTGTCGGATACGTCGACCATGCGCACCTCGCCCTTGGCGTCCACGTGCGTCAGCTCGTCGCGGCGGGCGTCGCGGGCGGACACGGCGGCGTTGTCGCTCGCGGGCGGCTGCACGACCGCGGTCGCGGCGTCTTTGCTGGCAGACGTGGCTTTGTGGGCTGACATCGCGGCCCTGCGAGCGGCCTTAGTGGCATCGGCGTACCTGCTCTTGGCCATATGATCATCCTCCGATTTGGGACATAAATCGTTGCGTGCCCTCAATTATCGCGTGTTCCTGCGGTTTGTGGGCCACGGCATCGCGCCAAATCGAAAGTACCTGCATATCATCACCACGGCGCAGCGCCTCACGCACCGAATACTCGGCATCGCTGAACAGGCACGGACGCACGTTGCCGTCGGCCGTCAGGCGCAGACGGTTGCAGCTCGCGCAAAAATGATTGGACATGGCGCTAATAAAGCCGACCGTGCCCGCCGCGCCCGGAAAGCGCCAATAGCGCGCAGGGCCCGCGCCAGCAGGAGCGTCGTTGATGTCGAGCGGCTCAAGCTCGCCCAGTCCCGTCGCGGCGGCCCCGGCATTGATGCGCGCCCGCAGCTCGTCGCTCGGCACGGTATCGCTCGCGTCCCACAGCTCGGGATTGAGCGCGGGCGCATGCGGGTCCACAGTGCAATGCGAGCTCGTGTGCTCGTCGCCGATGGGCATGTATTCGATAAAGCGCAGGTGGATGGGGCGGTCGACGGTCAGCCGCGCGAGGGCCGCCACATCCTGGTTGAGTCGGCGCACTACAACGCAGTTGACCTTAACAGGCTCAAAGCCCCAAGCCAGCGCCGCGTCGATGCCGGCCATGGTCTGCTCGAGTCGGCCCAGGCGTGTGACCTTTCCAAAGAGCGTAGGGTCGAGTGTGTCGAGCGAAATGTTGACGCGGTTAAGCCCGGCGTCTTTGAGCTGCGGCGCCAGCTTGGGCAGCAGGGCGCCGTTGGTGGTGAGCGAGATGTCCTCGATCTGCGGGATCGCGCGGATGTCACGAATGAGCGGGATAATACGACGGCTGACCAGCGGCTCGCCACCCGTCAGGCGCACACGGCGAATGCCCTCCCCCGCCACCAGGCGCACAAAGTGGGCGATTTCCTCGGCGCTGAGTAGCTCATCATGCGCGCGCGGCGCCACGCCGTCGGCGGGCATGCAATAGATACAGCGGAAATTACACTTGTCAGTCACGGCAATGCGCAGGTAGTTGATGTCGCGGCCAAAACCATCATGTTGCACGCGCTCGTCCACGCAATCCTCCCCTCGCGCAGGCCATTATTCTTCAAGGAATATAGTACCGCACACAGGAACCAGGTCGACACGCGTACGACAGGGCATGCCATTCGAGCAAGAAGGGCTTCCCGATCCCATCCTCAGCATTCAAACCGTCCCAACATTCGATGCTTTTCTCGATATTGGCAAAAAGCGTCGAATGTTGGGACGGTTTAGGTGTCCGCAGGGCTCGGAAGACAAGCCAGACGCCCCTAAAGGACGCCGTCCCAGTGCCGAATCACGAATTCTCGCAGGTCGTTCTGCCGCTTTTGGAACGCTTCGCTTCGGTCGCACTTGAGGCCCATAGCGAGCGCGATGGCGTTCATCGCCCGGTGCAATTGCAGCTGGTGGGCAAACTGAGTCCCGGTGAGGACGATCATCCTAAAGCCCAGCGCGCTCAGCACGGTCATACGCTCCGCGTCCGACGCACTGCGCCGCTTATCGAGATGGTCCGAGCCGTTGTATTCGATGCCCGTACCGCTCGCAGGTGCATATACATCGATCTCGAAATACCCGGACTTAGCGAGATATTTGAACTCGTTGGGAACATCGACCCGATGGTTGAGCTCAACCCTGGTGTACCCGAGCCCGCCCTGGGAACGTTTTGCGACGACCATGATCGCGGTGGCCGTCTCCATGGGCGACCGCGCGCCATCGTGCACGCGTTTGAGCACGGCAGCCGCACGTGTAGCCCCCTGACGAGATCGGTTCTCATCGCAATAAGCAACCAAGTCGGCAACGGTATACCTCTGCCCCATCTCGATATAATCGCCTGACGACAAATGATTCAAATGGTATCGGGCGCAGATTTCATACCCATATTCCAGCTGTTCGGGTTCACACATCCACGAGCCCGCCTGGACAAAACACATGGCCTCGTCAACCACCAAGAGACCTTCTGCCACCTCGATAAGATGATCCGAAGGTATGGGCGCCCCAAACACGTGGCGTCGGAGACCCGCCGGCCGAGAGCGTTCAAAATCGAAGCTGACCAGCGTGTCGATACGATCGAGCTCCTCATGCGGGATGCCAAGTGAGGCCAGGTAGTCGGTAACAATCTCGACCGCCGCAGATATTCTCAGCCCCTTGGCATCTAACCCCAGTTTAGGCAGATCCGCGGTCGGCTGTACCTCGTCGGCGATCGAGTCCTCATCGTATAGACTGCTTGCTCGCGAGAGCGGCTCAGACGGGCGCGCCACGTTGTGGTACAGCCAGGCAGTCTTATGGGACAGGACGATCGGCAAGTCCATGAGCCCTCCAATGGGTCGGATAACCAACCTTATTCCCCTGCTCGCGGATTCGCACACCTTCGCATGCAAGTTAGCGATTCCACCCGATCGGATGACAGAAAAACCGTCCCAACATTCGATGCTTTTCCCGATATTGGCAAAAAACGTCGAATGTTGGGACGGTTTGATGCGGGGTAAGGGGCGCGGAAAGCCAAAGTACCGTGCTCGAACGGGTTAATCCAGCTCCTTTAAGCCGTGTGCGAGCTGCCAGTACTCCCCGTGCAACGCAAGGAGCTCTTCGTGTGTGCCGCGTTCGATGATGCGGCCGTGCTCGAGAACCATGATCGCGTCGGCGTCGCGGACGGTGGACAGGCGGTGCGCGATCATAAACGTGGTGCGCCCGCGCATGATGCGGTCCATGCCGCGCTCGATGAGCTTTTCGGTGCGCGTGTCGATGGAGCTTGTGGCCTCGTCCAGGATGAGCACCGGCGGATCGGCCACGGCCACGCGCGCGATGGCGAGCAGCTGGCGCTGGCCCTGCGACAGGTTGGCGCCATCGGCCGTGACCGGCGTGTCGTAGCCTTGCGGCAGGCGGCGGATAAACGAGTCGGCGCAGGCGGCCTCGGCGGCGGCGCGCACCTCCTCGTCGGTCGCGTCGAGCTTGCCAAAGCGGATATTCTGCGCAATGGTGCCGCTAAACAGGTGCGTATCCTGCAGCACAATGCCGAGCGACCCGCGCAGGCTGGTCTTGGCGATGTGCTTGACGTCGATGCCGTCGTACGTGATCTCGCCGTCATCGACCTCGTAGAAGCGGTTGATGAGGTTGGTAATGGTCGTCTTTCCGGCGCCCGTCGAGCCCACAAAAGCGATCTTCTGTCCCGGCTTGGCAAACAAGTTGAGGTCCGTGAGCACACGCGTGCCCGGCACGTAGGAAAAGTCCACGGCATGAAAGCGCACGTCGCCGGTAAGCGGAACCAACCCGGTCACAAGCTCGGTACCGTCCGCCGCCACCGCGCGGCCCGCATCGTCGACCGAGGCCACGTCGTGCAGATGTCCGTACGTGCCCACACCGCGGCCCTCGGGAATCTTCCACGCCCACGCGGATTCGCCCGTCTGCACCAGCTCCACGCAGCCCTCGTCCACCTCGGGCTCAAGGTCCATCGCGGCAAACAGGCGCTCGGCACCGGCCAGCGCGTTGAGCAAGAAGTTGCCCAGCTGCGTAAACTGGTTGATGGGCATGGCCGCCTGACGTACAAAGACCAGATAGCTCGCGAGCGCGCCCACGTCGGCCAGGCCATTGATGCAGAGCATGCCGCCCGCCACCGCAACGATCGCGTAGTTGGCATACCCGATCACCACGGTCATGGGCACCATCGAGTTGGCGTAGGCCTGCGCGGCGCCACCGGTGCGGCGCAGTTCCTGGTTGCGCGCGTCAAAACCGGCAACGTTAGCCTGCTCGTGGTTAAAGACCTTGATGACCTTTTGGCCCGAGACCATCTCCTCGACATATCCGTCCAAGTCGCCGAGCGATGCCTGCTGGGCGGCAAAGAAACGCTTGGAGCGAATACCCGAATAGCGCGCGTACAGCACAATGGCCGCGTCGCACACAAGCGTGATAATCGTGAGCTGCCAGTTGAGGATGATGAGCATGGCCGTGGTGCCGATGACCTGGATGGTCGCCTGAATCACGTTGGCAAAGCTGTTGTTGAGTGCCTCGGAGACGGTGTCGACGTCGTTGGTGAAGAAGCTCATGATGTCGCCCGAGCGCGTGCTGTCGAAATAGCTGAGCGGCAGCGTCTGGATATGCGCGAACAGGTCGCGACGGATGTCGGACACCACGCGCTGGGCTGCGCGCACCATGATCTGCGAGTAGCCCAGGGCCGAGAGCACGCCTGCGGCATAGATGGCAGCTGTAAAGAGAACCTGCTTGGTGAGCAGTTCCTCCCCGCCCGTAGCCAGGCCGTTGACGATGGGGCGCACCATATAGGTGCCGGCAAGGCTTGCGATGGCGGCGATAGAAGCGAGCACGCCCACCGCCAGCAGCGAGAACTTGGCGTGGCCCATGTAGCTGAGCAGGCGGCGGAGCGTCTGCCCCAGATTGGCCGGACGGGCCTGAGCTGATGTCTTAGGCATGACGCTCACCTCCTTCCGTGGCTCGAAGTGATCCGCATGCGACGGAGGAAATCGGATCATCCGCGCCGTCGGCGTCGCCCGTATCGTCGTCACCGTCGTCCGCATCCCCCGCGAACTCCATCTGCGAGGCGTAAATCTCCTGGTAGATGTTGTCACCCGCCAGCAGCTCCTCATGCTTGCCCACGCCGTGGACACGGCCGTCGTCCAGCACCACAATGCGATCGGCATCCATCACGCTCGCGATGCGCTGGGCGATGATGATCACGGTCGTGTCGGGAATCTGCGCGATGTGCTCGCGGATCTTGGCGTCGGTCGCCATATCGACCGCGCTGGTCGAGTCGTCAAAAATGAGCACGCGCGGATGCTTGAGCAGCGTGCGCGCGATGCACAGGCGCTGCTTCTGCCCGCCCGAAACACCGGCGCCGCCCTGGCCCAACTCGCCATCCAGCCCGCCGATGCGGTCCAGGAACTCGTCCACACACGCCGCGCGGCAGGCACGCAGCAGCTCCTCGTCGGTGGCATCGGGTGCGCCCCACTGCAGGTTCTCGCGCACGGTGCCCGTAAACAGCACGTTCTTTTGCAGCACAATGCCCACGGCGTCGCGCAGGGCAACCAGGTCGTAGTCGCGCACGTCACGCCCACCCACGAGCACGGCGCCCTCGGTCGCGTCGTACAGGCGCGCGATGAGCTGCACGAGCGAGCTCTTTCCCGAGCCCGTGCCGCCGAGCACGCCCACCGTGGAGCCCGGCTCAACACGAAGGTCGATATGCTCGAGCACATCCTCGGCAGCATCCGCGCGGTACTTAAACGACACGTCGCGGAACTCTACGCTTCCGTCGGCGACCTCGCGCACGGTCACGTCTGCCGCGGGAGCTTGGATGAGCGATTGTTCGTCAATCACCCGCGAGATGCGCTCCACGCTGGCGAGCGCGCGCGTGAGCAGCAAAAACACGTTGGAAATCATCATGAGCGAGTTCATGATCAGCAGCACGTAGCTCATAAAGCCCGTGAGCGAGCCCACGCCCAGCTCGCCGGCGATAATCATGCGCCCGCCGATCCACAGGATCGAGATGGCGGCCACATACATCGACAGCTGAAACACCGGCAGGTTGAGCACGGCGTTGCCGAAGGTCTTCGTCGCCGTGTGCGCGAGCTCGGTATTGACGGTGTCGAACTTGGCCTCCTCATGCTCGGCGCGCACGTACGCCTTGACGGCGCGCACGGCGGTGAGGTCCTCCTGCACCACGCCATTGAGGTGGTCCATCGAGGTCTGCAGCTGACGGTAGAGCGGGCTGACGCGGTAGGTGATAACGCCCAGCACGATCGCCAGTACGGGCAGGATGATCGCAAAGACCGTGGCAAGCGGGCGCGACAGCACCAGGGCATAGACCAGGCCGACAATGAGCGTCACCGGTCCGCGCACCATGGGACGGAAGCCGTTGCCGATGGCGTTTTGGATGACGGTGATGTCGGTGGTCATGCGGGTGACGAGCGAGCTGGCATCGTAGTTGTCCAGATTGCCAAAAGCGAGCGTCTGGATCTTGCAATACTCGGCCTCGCGCAGGTTGGCGCCCAGACCCGAGGCCACGCGAGCGGACGTGCGGGCATAGCCCAGGCCCAATACCAGCGAAAACGCCGCGCACATCAGCATGCACGCGCCTTGCAACAGCATGTAGTTGACGTCACCCGCGGGCACGCCCACATCGATGATGTTGGCCATGATGACCGGGATAAACAGCTCAAGCGCGGTCTCGACCGAGACGAACATCACGCCGAGTATGGCATCGCGACGGTATTCCCCCAAATAGGAAAACAGTATTTTGAGATTGCGCACGCAGGTTCATCCCCCATCAAACGTTGTTCGCAAACGCACGTATTATTGCGCGCCGGGCGATAGTGTCAAGTGTTCCGAAATCGATTTCTGCAAGGCTGGCGCAAGCGCTAAGCCCGCGCGGCGCACGAGCGCATTCAAATGGAAATGATTGAAGGCGCGATTTTTTCGCCCCACCGCCAACATGGACCTTGACTCTACAATCGTTGTAGGGTTTTCACTACACTGGTACGCAAACGAACCAAGCCAGAAAGTGCCCGCCCATGGAACACGACCTCACACGCGGCAATGTCCTCAAGACCATCGCGGTCTTCGCCCTGCCCTATATGCTCTCGTACTTTTTGCAGATGCTCTACGGCATGGCCGACCTGTACTTTATCGGGCAGTTTAGCGGCGCCGCCGGCATCACCGCCGTGGGCAACGGCGCGCAGACGCTCTATATCATTACCGTGACGCTCGTGGGCCTGGCCATGGGAACGACGGTCATCGTCGGCCACGCCGTGGGTTCGCGCCGCTTCGACCGCGCCGAGGCAGCCATCGGCAACACCATCACGCTCTTTATGGGCGTCTCGGTGGTGCTGGCCGCGCTCTTGCTCGCACTGTGCCCGCAGATTGTGGCACTCATCGGCACACCGGCCGAAGCGGTCGAGGGCACTGCCGCCTACCTGCGCATTTGCTTTATCGGCATTCCGTGCATCGCCGCGTACAACATCCTCTCGGCCATCTTTCGCGGCCTGGGCGATTCGCGCTCGCCCATGTACGTGATTGGCGTGGCGTGCGCCATCAACGTCGTGCTCGACTTTCTGTTCATTGGCCACATGGGGCTCGGCCCCGTGGGCGCGGCGCTCGGCACGGTGATCGCACAGACGGCAAGTGTTGCCCTCGCACTCGTATGGCTCAAGAGCCGCCGCACAAACATCCACGTCAAGCGTAGCGACCTGCGCCCCCAGCCCGAGGTGCTCGGCAGCATCCTTAAGATTGGCGTGCCCGTGGCCGTACAGGATGGCTGCATCCAGGTGGCGTTTATGTTCATCACCGTCATCGCCAACCACCGCGGGCTGGTCGACGCCGCCGCTGTGGGCCTGGTCGAGAAGATGATCAGCTTTTTGTTCATTGTGCCGAGTTCCATGGGCGCCACCGTCAGCGCGCTCACGGCGCAAAACGCCGGCGCGGGCAAGGGCGACCGCGCGCGTCAGGTGCTCAAGGACGCCATGACCATCTCGGTGGTGTACGGTTGCCTGATCACGGCGCTCATGTGGTTGGTGGCACCGGCGTTTCTCGGCTTTTTTGCCAAGGACGCCGCGGTAGTCGCCGCCGGCACCGGTTATATGCGCAGCTATATTTTCGACGCGATCTTTGCCGGCATCCACATTTGCTTTAGCGGCTTTTTCGCTGCATACGGCAAGAGTTATATCGGCTTTGCGCACAACGTGCTGGCCGTGGCACTCATTCGTGTGCCGGGCGCATGGCTGCTGTCGAACGCCTATTCCGACACGCTGTTTCCCATGGGTATCGCCTCGCCATGCGGGTCGATTCTGTCGGCAGTCATTTGCGTGGTGGCGTTTACGGTGCTCAACCGCCGCGGTGCTTTTGACAAGTTGGTGGCGTAGCGGGGCAACGCAAGCCTGGCAACCCCGCCCTGCCTTCTGAGGAAAGGAGCAATCCTGTGACCGACACATCCAGCGAACATACCGATGGCCTGCTCCGCATTGGCGAGGTCGCGCGTCTGTTTAACCTAAGCGTTGGCACGCTGCGCCATTACGAGCAGATGGGCCTGCTGGAGCCGGCGTATGTCGATGCGGCAAGTGGCTACCGCTACTACGGCGCGCGGCAGCTTTCTACCCTCAACACCATCAGCCACCTGCGCGTTCTCGATTTGCCGTTGGCTCAGATTCGCGAATTTGTGACCACGCGCGACGTGGACCTCATGCAGCGCCAACTCGCCCAGCAGCAGGAGCTTATCGAACGTAAACGCCGTGAGCTGGAACGCGTCTCACGCAAGATCGACAACCGGCTTGCCTTGTTGCGAGGCGCATTGGATGCTGAGCTCGATACCATCTGCGAGGTCAACGCGCCCGAGCTTCGTTGCGCCGTGCTGCGCGAACGTGTCAACCCCACCGATGCCTATGCGCTGGAGTGGCAGATTCGCCAGCTGCAAAAAGGACAGCACGAGACCTTCGTCTTCCTTGGCAATCTGGGTGTGGGCATCGCGCCCGAGCGCATTGCCACCGGTGACTTTGATGGTTACGACGAGGTCTTTCTGCTGCTCGATGACACGGACGATTACCTGGGGGACGTCGAGGTTCGGTCCGCCGCGCGGTGCCTGACCGTCAGCTTCCGTGGCACGCACGGGCAGGCGGCCCCGCACTACGAGCGCCTACTCAATTACATGCACGAGCACAACCTGGCCCCCGCCGGCCCCTCGCGCGAAATCGCCCTCATCGACGACATCATCAGCGACGACCCGGCAACCTACGTGACGCAGATCACAGTGCCTGTTACGGTCTCCTAATAAAACCACCCGGAAAGAGTCGAACTTTCCGGGCGGTTCTTCAATTTGTCTATCGATGCCCTAAACCTGGGGCACCTGACCGGTAGCGAGGATTTGCTCGAGTGCGTCCTCATCCAGCACGGGCACACCCAGCTGCTCGGCCTTGGTGAGCTTGGAGCCCGCCTTGGGACCGGCGACCAAGTAGCTCGTCTTCTTCGACACGCTGCCCGAAACCTTAGCGCCGAGCACCTTGAGCGCAGCGCCCGCCTCGCCGCGCGTGCGGTTTACGAGCGTGCCGGTCAGGACAAACGTCAGACCCGCGAGCGGTTGCGCGTCGGCGAGCTCGCCCGCTACGCCGGCATCGGCTGCGGCCTGCGCATGCGCAGCTCCCAAGTCGACCTCGAGCGACAGGCCCGCCTGGCGCAGGCGCTCCAGCACGGCAAGGTTCTCGGGCACGGCCAGGAACTGCTTGACGCTCGCCGCGATCTTGGGGCCGATGCCCTCGCACTCGGCGATGTCTTCCTCACTTGCCAAAATAAGCTTGTCGATCGACAGGAATCGCTCGGCGATGACCTCGCCCACGCTTTTGCCCACATGGCGGATACCCAGGGCAAACAGCACACGACCGAGCGGTTGGCTCTTGGACTTGTTAAGCTCGGCGATGATCTTCTCGGCCGTCTTGAGGCCAACCGGAATGGGATCGCCCTTCTTAACGCCCTTTTTGCTGTTGGAGCTGGCATACACGCGGCCCGTGTCCAGGCCGGCGATGTCGTCGACCGTAAGCTGGTAGAAATCCGCGACATCGTGGATCAGCCCAGCGGCGATCATCTTGTCGACGATCTCGTCGCCCAGGCCGTCAACGTCCATGCAGCCGCGGCTCACCCAGTGCAGCAGACGCTCCTTGAGCTGTGCGGGGCAGTCGATGGACACGCAACGGTAGGCAACCTCGCCGTCCTCATGGACCACGGGGCTGCCGCACACGGGGCAGACCTCGGGCATGTGCCAGTCGACCGAATCGGCCGGGCGCTTGTCGAGCACCGGACCCACGACCTCCGGAATGACGTCGCCCGCCTTGTGCACGATGATGGTGTCGCCCTCGCGCACGTTTTTGCGGCGGATCTCGTCGATGTTGTGCAGCGTGGCGCGCGCGATAGTGGAGCCGGCAACCGTCACCGGATCGAACTCCGCGACCGGCGTGAGCACGCCGGTGCGGCCCACTTGGATGCGAATCTCGCGCAGGATAGTCTGCTTTTCCTCGGGCGGAAACTTAAAGGCGATAGCCCAGCGCGGCGCGCGGGCGGTAAAGCCCAGGTCGAGCTGCTGCTGGAAGCTGTCGACCTTTACGACCACGCCGTCGATGTCGTAATCTAGGTCGCCGCGGTGCTCGAGCGCCTGAGCACAAAACTCGTGGACCTCGGCCGGCGTGGCGCAGCGGGCCACGTTGGGGTTGACGCTAAAGCCGGCGCTGCGCAGCCAGTCAAGGAACTCGCGCTGGCTATGGACGTGCAACGGGTCGGTATCGGCGATGGCGTAGATAAAGGTGGCCAAGTCGCGACGTGCCGTGACCTTGGGATCCTTTTGGCGCAAGGATCCGGCGGCGGCGTTGCGCGGGTTGGCGAAGGGATCGCGGCCCTCGGCATCGGCCTCATCGTTCAGGCGCACAAAGCTGCCCTTAGGCATGTAAACCTCGCCGCGCACCTCGATGGTACGCTCGCGGTCGGCGCCCATGTGGGCGAGCGCTGCCTCGGACAGATGCATGGGCACATCCTTGATGGTGCGCACGTTGAGCGACACATCCTCGCCCGTGGTGCCGTCACCGCGCGTGGCTGCGCGCACGAAGGTGCCATTCTGGTAGGTAAGCGCCACGCCTAAGCCGTCGATCTTGAGCTCACAGGTATAGGTAACGCTGCCGGCACCGAGCGCATCCTCGGTGCGCTGGAGCCATGCGTCGAGTTCGTCCAGGTCCATGGCGTCGTCCATGGAATACATGCGCGCCATGTGCGTGACCGGTGTAAACTGCTCGCTCACGTAGCCGCCCACGCGCTGGGTATAGCTGTCGGGTGTCACCAGATCGGGATAGGCCGCCTCGATCTCCTGCAGCTCAACGAGCATTTTGTCGAAAGCGGCGTCCGTGATCTCGGGGGCATCGAGCATATAGTAGCGGTAGGCATGGTAGTCGAGCTCGTGGCGCAGCTCGGCCGCGCGCGCTGCCGCCTTGGCGCGAGCATCGGTCGGTGCGGTGGCATCCGCGCTCGCGGGCGTTTCGGTATCGATGTCCACGCCGTCACCAAACAGGCTCGATTGCTCCATAGCGGCACTCCTTCGCTCGATTTCAAACGGATACAAGGGTACCACCGGTCGCGATGGGGCCGAATAGCCCTTTCAAACCGCACCGAATCGGCAGCCGTCGGACCGGGGTGGACAGTTAGTTCAGATACGTATAAATCTGCGAACCGAATCGAGCTCAAATGGCGCCATTTCACCCCATTTGGTCGTCCCGGAGCGGCACGATCGGCTTATTTCTCCTTCCGAGCACCCATCAGAGCCCCATTTCCATCCCAAAACAGCTCAAAACGCATCCCGGACTGCCCTAGATTTATACGTATCTGAACTAACTGTCCAGACCATTCCGAACCGAGCTCCTCGCCAGCTCAAAGTGATCCGTTTTCCTCCGTCCCCGGGGGATCATTGTGGAAAGAGGGGCTGTCCCGCGCCTGGTGGGACAGCCCCTCTGGCTTCGATATGTGTGACGTGGCTCGTTAGTAGCCCTGGCCGTAGCCTTGGCCCTGGCCCTGCTGGCCCAGCAGCTCCTCCAGGTACTGACGCAGCTGCTCGTCGGTGATGCCACCGTTGCCGGTATCAGTCGAGCTGTCGTTCTGCTGCTGGTTCTGCAGCTCCTCGTCGGAGCCCAGCTCAACAGTGACCTTCTTCTCTTCCTTGCCGCGCACGAGCGTGATCTCGACCTTCTCGCCCACCTCGTGGCTACGCAGTGCGATGATCAGGCCATCGGCACTCGTGATCTCGTCATCGCCCAGCTTGGTGATGACGTCGCCCTCCTGGATGCCGGCCTTGGCCGCGGGACCGTCCTCCACAACGCTCGCCACATACGCGCCGCTATCGGTGCTCAGCTTGTTGGTGCGGGCGTTGAGCGCATTGACGCTCGAGAGCGTGGCGCCCAGGTACGGATGAACCGGCGTCTTGCCGTCGATAATCTGGTCGGCGATGTTCTTGGCATAGTTGACCGGAATGGCAAAGCCAACGCCCGAGCTGGAACCCGAGTAGCTCTCGATGAGCGAGTTAATGCCCACGAGCTCGCCATTGTCGTTGACGAGCGCGCCGCCGGAGTTGCCCGGGTTGATGGCGGCATCGGTCTGGATCATGTTGGCATAGATGGTATTACCGCTGGTAGAGCTCATGGCCGTGGAGCGGTAGAGCGCCGAGACGATACCGGTGGAGACAGACTGCTCGTTGCCGAACGGCGAACCGATCGCCATGACCCACTCGCCCACGTTGAGCTTGGAGGAGTCGCCGATCTCGATCGGCGTGAGCTTGGAGGCGTCGGCGTCCTTGAGCTTGATGACGGCCAGGTCGCTCGAGGCATCGTTGCCCACGAACTCGGCCTCGTAGGTGGCGCCGTCGTCCATGGTAACCACGTACTGGTCATAGCCATCGACCACATGGTTGTTGGTGAGGATGTGACCCTCGGTATCGAGCACCACGCCCGAACCAACGCTACCCGAGCTGTCCGACTCGTCAGCGGACTGCGAAAGCGTGTTGCCCTGGCTGCCACTCGAAGTGGCGGTGATGGAAACTACGGAGGGCAGCGCCTTGGCGGAAACGGCCTCGGCCAGCGTGGTGTCCTCGGAGTCGATCGTGATCTTTTGCGTCGACGAGCCCGAAGCGCCCGCCGTCACGGCGTTCTTGCCGCCGCCGATATCGAGCGTGCCGCTCATGATGAGCGCGATGACCAGCAGGGCGCCGCAGGCGCAGCCGGCGAGCGCTGTGATGAAGATCGGCAGCTTTTTGGTCTTGGTCTTGACCACCGTATGCTTGTTCACGACCTGCTGGCCGCCCAGCGGTTGGCCGGTCTGCGTGTCGTAGGCCTGCACATAGGGAATGTTGTTGCCGCCAGCAGGCGTCGACTCCACCTGCACGCGCGGCTGTTGCTGAGTCTCGCCGGCGTTGCCCGCATCCTGGGGACGCTGGGAATCGTACTCGCTCATAGCTGCGATCCTTTCGTCAAATAACCAAAGGCCCGCCAAACATGTGGCGGGCCATCATTGTTCACGTTGAGTTGTACCCCAATATGCGGGTGCGCGTGTATGAGAACGCAATCTTTTAGGAAGGCTTAAGTTCTGTTGCAAACCCGAAAGGCACCCGCACCTGCGGCAAAACCACCACAAAGGTGCCTGTCCCCTTTGTGGTAGAAATCTAGTCCTTAAACAGATAGCCCACGCCGCGGACGGTGGTGATGTGTGCCGCGATCTGCGGGCCCACCTTGGAGCGGATACGACGGATGTGCACGTCGACGGTGCGTGTGCCGCCGCAGTACTCGAAGCCCCACACGCGGTGCAGCAGCACCTCGCGGCTGTAGGCGCGGTTGGGATGCGTCGCCAAAAAGCTCAGCAGCGAGTACTCCATCAGCGTCAGGTCGATGGGCTCATCGTCGAGCGTCACCTGGTAGGTAGCCAGGTTGATCTCGAGGTTGTCGATGTTGAGCACGTCATCGGCGGTGACGGTCTCCTCCTCGCCCATCAGGCGCTGCGCACGAGCCTTGAGCTCGTTGGGCGTCGCCGTGGGGCACACGAAGTCGGCATGCGCGTGGTTCGGCAGGCGCAGGGTGCCGAGCGCCTCGTCGTCGACGATCACCAGCATGGGAACGCCACCGCGATCGTCGAGCCATTTGGCAATCTGATCGATACGGTCGCTGCGGATGCCGTCGGAATCGAGGATCAGAAGGTCAAAATCGTGCGCCGCAGTCGGCGAATCGGGGGTGGCCAGGCTCACCTCGACACCCAGGGTGGTCGTCAGGCTGCGGGCAAACTCGTGGAAGCGCGTCGTGCGCGCCATGAACAGGGCACTCTTTTCGGACATATCGGCCTCCAAAGAAATGAGCTCAATCGTACTGGAACAAGCCAGCGCGATTAGGAGTTCGCCAGGTAGTGCTTGATTTCCCACTCGGTAATCGTGGACTCGAACTTATGCCACTCGTCGCGCTTCTTTTTGAGGAAGAAGCTGTGGATGTGCTTGCCGAGGGCATCCTTCATAAACTGCGAGTCCTCAAACACGTCGAGCGCCTCTTTGAGCGAGCGCGGCAGCGGCGCGTAGCCGGCCTCCAGCATCTGACGGTCGGTGAGCTTGAGCGTCTCGGCCGTGGCCTCGGGCGGAAGCTCCAGCTTGCGCTCGATGCCGTCGAGACCAGCAGCCAGCGTGACGGTGTTGACCAGGTACGGGTTGGCCATGGGATCGGGACTGCGCAGCTCGATGCGCGTGGACAGCTGCTTGCCGGGCTTGTAGACCGGGATGCGGACCATGCTCGCGCGGTTGCGCAGGCCCCACGTGGCGTACTGCGGCACGGAGTCGCCACCGGTGGTGATGCGCTTGTACGAGTTGACGGTGGGGTTGGTGATGGCGCTGATTTCGCGCGCGTGCGCCAGAATGCCGGCCATGTAGTGCTTGGCGACGTCGGAGAGATGGTACTTCTCGTCGTCCTCGCCCCAAAAGACGTTGTTGCCGTCGTGGTCGAACAGCGACTGGTGCAGGAACATGGCGCTGCCGTCCTCGCCCGCCAGCGGCTTGGGCATAAAGGAGGCGTGGCAGCCGCTCTCGTAGGCCTGCTGCTTAATGATGAGCTTGGCCGTGGTGATGGCGTCGGACATGCTCAGGGCCTCGGCATGGCGCAGGCTCATGCCGTGCTGCGAGCGGCCGGCGGCGTGGAAGGTGTACTCCACGGGCACGGACATCTTCTCGAGCGTGAGGACCGTGTTGCGGCGCAGGTCGCGGGCGGCGTCGCTCACCGAAAGGTCGAAGTAGCCCACGTTGTCGAGCGGCTCGGGCGTATGCTCGTCGGGGAAGTAGTAATACTCCAGCTCGGCACCAACGTTGAGCAGGTAGCCGGCCTTTTCGGCCTTGTGGAACATGCGGCGCAGGGCATCGCGCGGATCGCCGGCGAAGGGCTTGCGATCGGGAGTGCACACGTCGCAGAACACGCGGGCGACGCCGTTGTGGCTCGGGCGCCACGGCAGAATCTGGAAGGTCGAGGCATCGGGGAACGCGAGCATGTCGGCTTCCTCGGGCGTGGCAAAGCCCTCGATGGCCGAGCCGTCAAAGCCAATGCCTTCCTCAAAAGCGACCTCGAGGTCCTCGGGGCTGATGGCAAAGTTCTTGAGGCGACCGAGAATGTCGACAAACCACAGACGCACAAAGCGGATGTCACGCTGCTCTACAGAGCGGAGTACGTAATCGATGTTCTGCTGGTTCATGTCGCTCCCCTTTCTTTCGGGCGGGTTTCGACTGTTCTATATCGCAGATACTATCGCAGAAAAATGTTTCCGCAGGGTTAAAGCGTATCAAGCGCTCAAAAAAACGTGCGCGAGCAGACCGTTGCGAACGAGCGGCTAGCGTAAGGTCGAGGCGCGGTGTTCGATGTGGCCGGGGATCTCGATGTGCTTGGGAGCGAGCTTTGCGGCATCGCCCACCGTAGTGGTAACGATGTCGATGCGTTCGGACAGACGCTCGACTACGCGCTCGGCAATGGTGAGGGTGTCCTGCGCGGCCGTGGTCACACCGCCAAAGAGCACGTGGTTCCAGGGGTAATCGTCAAACGTCGCAATCTTGAGGCCAGCCGGCAACGAGGGTCCCAACTGTGCCAGTGCCTCGGTCAGACGCAGAAAGACCAGGCCGTTGACGGCAATGAGGCCGAGCTTTTTACCCGCATAGCCGCGGATGGTCTCGTCCAGGCGACTGACACCCGTGGCGCCACCGTCGGCCAGGGTGACGACCTCGCCCGCAAGACCGCGGCGCGAAAGCTCGTCGGCAAAGGACTCGGCGCGCTCGCGACGCACGGGGCTGTCATCGCTTGCCTCGGTGAGCAGGCACAGGCGCTCGCTGCCCGCGGCAGCTAGGGCGTCGACCAGGCCGGCAACCAGCTCGCGGTTGTTAGACGTCACCAAGTCGATGCCGCCATCCTCGATGTCGCGGTCGAGCAACACGACCGGCAAGCGGCCCGCAGCTGCGGCGATCGCCTCGTCGTTGCCGCCGCAGGTGTTGACGACCAAGCCGTCCACGCCCGCATCGATGAGCCTGGTGAGCGACTCGGCCTCCTTAGCGGGATCGTTGCCGCTGATGGCCGTCATAAGCGAGCAGCCGCGCGCGGCGGCGCTGGCGGAAAGGCCCTCGAGCATGGCGCTCGAGAACGGGTTGGCGATGTCGGCCAGAATCACGCCGATGAGGTTGGTGCGCGAGCTGCGAAGGTTACGCGCGGCGGCACGGGGACGGTAGCCGGTGCGCTCGATGACCTCGGCGATGCGAGCGCGGGTTTCCTCGGTCATCTGCCCGGGGCGGTTGTTGAGGTAGCGCGAGACCGTGGCCGGGCTCACGCCCGCCTCGGCGGCAATGTCTTTGATTCTCATCTGCGCCATGGCGCACCCCGTTTCCCACGTGTCGGCAATCTTAGCCATTTTAGGCATTTTTTTAAAAATCTCGCTTGCAAAACGCTGTAGGTGAGTATACTACAACTCGAAACGAAACCGATTTCGTAAACCGATTTCGGTAAGCGTTGGCACGGAGGTGCAAAGATGCACCCTACCGTCTTGGCACCTCCGTGCCAACGCCATAGCAAAGGTGTACGCACAGACAAGAAGGAGCTACGCGACCATGGGTAAAACGGTTCTTACCTTCGGCGAGATCATGATGAGGCTCTCGCCCAAAGATCACCTGCGTATTGAGCAGGCCACCGAGTTCGACGTCCGCTACGGCGGCGCCGAGGCCAACACCGCGCTTTCCCTGGCCTACCAGGGCGACAAGGCCGCTTACGTTTCCGTCGTTCCGGCCAACCGCCTGGGCGAGTGCGCCCTGCGCTCGCTGAAGGTCTACGACGTCGACACCACGCGCGTCGTGCGCCAGGGCGGCCGTCTTGGTTCCTATGTGTTTGAGGTCGGCGCTTCGCAGCGCGGCAACGGCTGCGTCTACGACCGCAAGTACTCGGCCATCAACATGGCCAAGCGCGACATCTTTGACTGGGACGAGATCCTCAAGGGCATCGACGTCTTCTACTTCTCTGGCGTGACGCCCGCCGTCTCCGACGAGATGGCCGCTGCCTGCAAGGACGCTCTCACCGCTTGCCGCGCCAAGGGCATCACCACCGTGTGCGACGTTAACTACCGCGGCAAGATGTGGTCGCCCGAGAAGTCGCAGGCAACCATGAAGGAACTCCTGCCGCTCGTCGACATCTGCATCGCCAACGACGAGGACGCACCTGCCGGCCTCGGCATGACCTGCGTCTCCGGTTCCCTTGCCCACGGCATCGAGGAGCGCGACACCTACGTCGAGATGGCCCGTCAGATCTGCGCCGAGTACGGCTGCAAGAAGGTCGCCTCCGTCGTCCGCAACATCTCCTGCGTCGAGCGCTCCATCTGGATGGGCATGCTTTATGACGCCGAGAGCGGTGAGCACTGGTTCTCCCCTGCCCATGACGTGCACGTGCTCGAGGGCGTTGCCGCCGGCGACGCTTTCAACGCCGGCCTCGTCCATGCCCTCATCAACGACTTCGACCCGCAGGACGCCGTCAACTACGCCATCGCGGCCTCGATCCTCAAGCTCACCATCAAGGGCGATTCCAACCTGGTGACCGCCGACGAGATCGCCGCCGTGGCCAACGCCGCTGACGGTGGCACCCGCGTCGCCCGTTAATTCGTTCCCCATTCCGCGGGCTGCAGTTTCCCATACCCATACCTCTGCAGCCCGCTCCCCGATTCCTCCGGTCGGGCAAAACCACCAGTCCCATTCCGGTTTTGCCTGGCATTCCCTACACGACTGGTCGCGCAGCCGGTTTTGGAATTGCTTGTGACCCCAAGCAGTGCCTCCGATAACCAGTCCAAAACCGGCTCATGACCAGCCCTTTTAGCAATTACGCGCACTCGCGCGCCGCACATCGAAAGGAACATAATGTTCGATCAGTTCTACACCACGCTTGAGTCCCTGGGCATCGTGCCGGTCGTCGTCCTCGACAAGGTCGAGGACGCCGCTCCGCTCGCTCACGCCCTGATGGCCGCCGGCATGAAGTCCGCCGAGGTCACCTTCCGCACCGCCTGCGCCGCCGAGTGCATCGCCGCTATGGCCGAGGCCGAGCCCGAGATGTGCGTGGGCGCCGGCACCGTCCTGACCGTCGAGCAGGTTGAGCAGGCCCGCGCCGCCGGTGCCAAGTTCATCGTCTCCCCGGGCTACAACGAGGACGTCGTCAAGCACTGCATCGACATCGACCTGCCCGTGCTGCCCGGCACCGTGACCCCCTCCGAGGTCACCGCTGCCGTCAACCTGGGCCTCAAGGTCACCAAGTTCTTCCCCGCGGCTCAGTACGGCGGCCTGAACACCATCAAGGCCCTCGCTGCTCCGTTTGTCGGCCATCGCTTTATGCCCACCGGCGGCGTGAGCACCGCTAACGTCGAGGAGTACCTGAGCTCCTCCGCCATCATCGCCTGCGGTGGCACCTGGATGGTCAAGCCGGCCCTGTTCGCCGACGGCGACTTCTCCAAGGTCGAGCAGATCGCCCGCGAGGCCATGGACGTCGTCAAGAAGGTCCGCGCCTAACCCAGCTCTCTATCGTGGGGGGCGCCCAGACTGCGCCCCCATTTTTGAAGCGGCTCGGAAGCGTGCCGTTTCCGTCACGGACAAGAACCGAAACCGTCTTGTATGCTGATAGAACGTGACGGAAGCGACACGCCCCCGAGCCGCTTTTTCTTGACCAATTAAACTCTTCAACATAGCCCAGAGCGCCAAAACAAATGCGGTGCCGTCTGGAGGATCGACCCCTTGCTTCCGGTCTGTTCCTCCAAACGGCACCGCATCTTTGTGCCCCGGCCACGCCTCAACGCAGTTGCGGTGAAATAGGGACTGTTTGCGCCACCTGGGCTGCAAAACAATCCCTATTTCACCGCAACTTATGAGGGGATAGATTAGATGGACGAATCTTTGGGCAGCTCGAAGTAATCGGGATGCAGGGCGATAACTGGGCCCTGCTCTTCGGGCATCAGATGCAGATGCGTCTGCGCCAGATAGCTCGCCGCATCGGTGTCGCCTTCCTTAATGGCCTCCAAAATTCGGCGGTGTTGCCGACGAATCGGCTCCCAGTCCAGATCCTGCGACACCGCACGCAGCCAGTTGTAGCGCTCAAAATGTGTGTTGATGCTCTTCATCCAATCCCACAGCATGTGGCGACCGGCAATCTCAAAGCACGTCTCGTGGAACAGGTTGTCCAGGTCAAAGAAGCGTCGCGTCTCGCTGTGGTCGAGCGACTCTGACTCAAGGAGAATCTGCTCAAGCTGGTGCTTTTGCTCGGGCGTAGCAGCCGAGCAGCATTTGATCAGCACACTTCTCTCGAGCTTCTCGCGCAAAAAGCAGGCGTTCTCGGCACGCTCCATGCTGATCTTTGAAACATAGGTACCGCTCTTGGGGCGCGTTTCCACCAGCTCCTGCTCGCGCAGGCGTACAAAGGACTCGCGGATGGGCGTGCGACCGATCCCAGTCTCCTTTTCCAGACCAATCGCCGAAAGGCGCGTGCCGGGCTTGAGCTCGGCATAAATGATCTTGGAGCGCAATGCGTTGTATGCCTGGTCTTGCAGGCTCTGATAATGCTGGTGCTGTTCCATAAAGCCCTCGGATAAAGCCCACGGTTTGTCGAATTTCATCACGTAATACTATCGCATCGACACGCCCCAGCTCCCAATCAGTCTTTTTGGGACGGGGCTCTTTTTGACTATGAGCGCTCGTATTTCGTGGCCCGCCCGGTTCCCTGCCTTACGATTGCATTCCGTTCAAGCAGAGATTCGAGTGCCGCCAACGTCCGCATGCGGCTCAGCCCCGTCTGTTTTTCAATCTCGCTTCGCGACATAATTCGCCCGCCCGACAAAGCCTTGAGAACCTGGACCTCTTCCTCGGACCCTTCAAAGGCATCGGTAACGGGCAATGTGACGGCTACCATGCCGCCGCGAACATCAAAAATTGGTTGATTGATCGAATCGCGATAGGCACGTCTAATGCGCGCGATTCCCGTACCAAATTTCTCGATGTAATCCAGCTTTAAGAAGGCCTCTGCAACGATGGGGTTTCTGAGCACGGATATCTGCCCATACAGGTATTGTTCCGTCGTCAAACCGGCGGGCAGCGATCCGGGGGAGGTCACAACGACACGATCATCGTACAGGGCAATTTGAACGTTCGCTCGAACGTCCCACGTCCGATGCACCAAAGCGTTTGCAACAGCTTCGCGGAATGCCTCAAGAGGAATTCGATCGGTTTGGACGCGCTCCATCCCTTCGATACGCTCATAACGGTAGTAGCGTGCAAACATAGCCACCGCCCTGTCCACCTGCTCAATTGCGGATACATTTGTCGCCGCCTCGCGATCCAAGATCACATCCTCGGTATCGCCAAAACGGACGCAGTCGATGCCCGGAAAATCATTCTTATCCGCTAAAATCGCCGCGGCATTGGTATAGCCGTCCTTGCCAAGCAAGCGAAGCGTGCGCATGATATCCGGCGTTAGCTCGGAAATGCCGAGGTGTTCAACACACTTATGCTCGAGCGTATGAAAGCTCAAGTCCTGGCGAGCCGACGTGAGCGCGTCGAACGTTACGTTGCCGCCTTCGAGCGTCAGCCTGCCATACTCAAACCGGTCGACCTCCACCGTTGCCGAATCGTTTCGCCTGTAGGCCTTTCCCTTGCTTCGATAGGGTTTGTCCTGTCCCTCATAAACCGTAAGGATTACGGTCCCGTGTTTCTCATCGGGCTCAAGCGAGTAACGGGGCGCGGGATCAAGGCTGTCGTTAATCATGTTCTCGATGCGCAGGCATTCTGCAACCGGATCCGCAAGGCCGACAGCCACGCCATCGTCATCAACGCCAAACTCAATCTTGCCCGTCCCGTAGTTTGCATAGGCGCTCACCGTTTTAAGAAACGTCGGCGTAACGCTTTCCTTGTATTCGACTGTAGGGCTCTCTCTAACAACCATATGCACAACCCCCTCGTTTCGTACCATTCATAACCGTATTATAAGACGAAAACCGTTTGCGTACTGATTTATCCAAGACGCAAATGGTTTTCGTCTGTCAATACGTCTGCAATCCAAACGAAAAGAGCCCCGAGCTCGTTTGAACTCGGGGCTCTTTGTGCCGCACATCTATGAGAGGAGTAATTCGATGCGTACGAGCGCTACTCCATGAAGCCGCCCTGGGATGGCGGCAACCTCGTCAATGGGTTCAGGTTTACATGCATCAACTTAGCGCAAAGTAACCTGGCCCCCATGCACCAAGGGGCTGGCTAGAGCTCGCAGGCAACCTTGTAGCCATCGCCGATGGCGTCGCGGATGTTGCCGCACTTGTTGGCATCGCCCAGCACGTGGGTGGTAACACCGGCTGCAGCCAGGTCGTCGGCCAGCTTGGTATTGGGACGATAGCCCATGGCAAGCACCAGCGTGTCGGCGTCGGCGATGGTGTGGACCTCGCCGTCCTTCTCGTAGCTGATGGCGTCCTCGGTAATCTCGGTCACCTTGGCCTCGGTCAGCACGTGAACGCCCTTGGAGAGCATGCGCGTGATGAGCACCGCGCGACCGGCACCACCCTCGTTGGCGGCGAGCGTCTTGGTCATCTCGATGACAGTGACATCGCGATTGGCCGGCGACAAGTCGTTGACCAGCGGGGCCAGGTAATCGGCCGTCTCGCAACCGACGGTGCCGCCACCCACGATGACGATCTTCTTACCCGGGAAAGCCTTGCCGCCCAGCAGGTCGTCGGCCGTCATGACCTGCTTAAAGCTCTGCATAAAGGCCGGCGCGATGGGTTCGGCGCCATAGGCCAGGACAACCTCGTAACCCGCGTAGTCGCGCTGGATGTCCTCGGCGGTCAGCTCGGTGCCAAATACGCACCTCACGCCGGCCTCGGCCAGGCGACGGTACTGATACTTGATCACGCGCGTGAGCTCCTGCTTTGCCGGCGGAACGGCTGCGATGCGCATCTCGCCGCCCGGCTCGTCCTGCTTGTCCACGAGCACCACGTTATGGCCGCGCTTGGCGGCAATGTAGGCTGCCTCCATGCCCGCGGGACCGGCACCCACAACGAGCACGTTCTTTGCCTCGGCGGCAGGCTCGTAGCCAGCCTCGTCGCGCTCCACGTCCGGATTGACGGTGCAGGAGATGCGCTTGCCAAACATGATGCCGTTCAAGCAGCGCAGGCAACCGATGCAGGGACGGATCTCGTCGGCGTTTCCGGCAGCCGCCTTGTTGCAGAACTCGGCATCGCACAGGTTGGCGCGGCCCATCATGCAGATGTCGGCGGCGCCGTCCTCGATCAGCTCCTCGGCAATCCAGGCCTCGTTGATACGGCCGACGGTGGCGACGGGAATGTTGACGTGCTTTTTGATCTCGCGCGAGCAGGCGGCGTGCGAGGCCTGCTGCGTGCCGGCGGCGGGAATGGCGGAACCGCGCTTGATGGTGGTGCCGCCCGACACGTGAATCATGTCGACGCCGGCCTTCTCCAGACGACGCGAGACGTAGATCATGTCGTTGAGGGTCAGGCCGCCATCGGTGTACTCGTCGCCCGAGATGCGGACGTCGATGATAAAGTCCTTGCCGCAGCGCTCGCGAATCTCGGCGATGACCTCGAGCAGGAAGCGCATGCGGGCGTCGAGCGAGCCGCCGTACTCGTCGGTGCGCTTGTTATAGAGCGGGGTCAAAAAGCCGCCGAGCATGCCATGGGCGTGCGCCGCATGGACCTCGACGCCATCGACGCCAGCCTTCTGCATACGAACGGCAGCGTCGCCAAACTGATGCGTGAGCTCGTGGATCTCGTCGACCGTGATGGGGCGCGGCGCCTCGCGGGCATAGGACGGCCCCACAAAGGACGGAGCGATCAGGCGCGGCGTGCCCGGAATGTTAAAGGCCATGTAGGCGGGGTGGAAGAGCTGCGGCATGATCTTACAGCCATACTCGTGGACGGCCGCGGCGAGCTTTTCCCAGCCGGGGATAAACGTGTCGTCGTAGCAGCACATGTCGCCCGGCAGATAAGTATAGGTAGGCTCGACCGTCACGACCTCGGTAATGATGAGGCCCACGCCGCCCTTGGCGCGGGCACGGTAATGATCGACCAAGTCGTCGGTCACATAGCCATGATCGGCCAGGTTGGTAGATACCGGCGGCATAAAGACACGGTTCTTGACCTCGGTCGTACCGACCTTGATCGGGCTAAAGAGCATCGGATAGGCGGAGGACTCCATACAGGGTTCCTTTCGTTTGAGCCGCTCGGCGGCAGTTGCTAACGTACTTATCGTACCAGCAACTGCCGTATCCGCAGTCAAACATACCCAAACGCCGGTCGGCTAATGAATACCGCGGCCCAAGTCTTCGGCAATTTTGTCCACGCCCTTAAGTGCGGCGCAGGTTTTTTTGTTGGAACAATGTCCCGTGCAAACGCCGCCCTGAGCGCAGTCGGCGCAGGTGCCCTTGCGATAAATGCGCACGCACACGGCGACAAACGCAATGCCGATAACGGCCAGTACAACAATATCGATAGGTGCCATAGCAAGCCTCCTCTAGTTAACCACCACTTACTTTACCCCATTCTCCACCTGCCAAAAAGGGACAGGTATATTTTGGTCGGTTTTATCTGCGGAAACGCCACATCTCCCTCACCAAAAAGCCCGAGTGTCGCTGGGACACCCGGGCTCGTGGAAAGGGGCTGATCCTTATTCGGACTTAAGCGGAAACTGCGGCGGAAGCGGTGTTGGTCTCGTCCTCGTCGGTCCAAGCGTGCTTGGGCATGGGACGGAAGATCTGGAAGAGCATCGCAACCAGCAGCACAATGGCCACAACCGTCCAGATGCCAAACTGACCCAGAACAAGCAGGTTGTAGAACTGGTTGATGAACAGGCCGATCACCCAAGCGAAGGCGCACTCGTAGCCGATGGCAATCGCGGTCCACTTGCCAGAGTCCATCTGGTTGCGGATGGTGCCAATGGCGGCAAAGCACGGAGCGCACAGCAGGTTGAAGGCGCCGAAGGCAACGCAAGCGCCCATGGTGGGGAACATGCCGGCAAACGCGGTCCACAGGCTCGGGTCGGTCTCGCCCGCGTCGGCGACGGACAGCAGCGAGCCGGCGGTGGCGACGACGTTCTCCTTGGCGACGAGGCCAGAGACGGTCAGCGCGGTGGCCTGCCAGGTGCTAAAGCCGAGCGGGGCGAAGATCCAAGCGACCAGGTTGCCGAGCGTGGCGAGCACGGAGTAGTCCATAAACTCCTCGGGGATGCCGTCCATCGCAGGCAAGAAGCCAAAGGAACCGTTATAGCTACCAAAGTTGGAGAGGAACCAAACGACGACGGTGGACGCAAAGATGACCGTGCCGGCCTTCTTGATAAAGGCCCAGCAGCGCTCCCACACGTGCAGCGCCCAGGAACGGATCGCCGGGAAGTGGTAGGCAGGAAGCTCCATGACAAACGGGGTCGGACGGCCGGCGAAGAGCTTGGTCTTCTTGAGCATGAGGCCCGAGGCGATGACGGCAAAGACGCCCAGGAAGTAGAAGAGCGGGCTGATCCATGCGGCCGTGGTGGAAGAATCGCCAATGATGGAGCCCATGAGCAGGGCGATGATCGGCAGCTTGGCGCCGCAGGGGATGAACGTGGTGGTCATGACCGTCATGCGGCGGTCCTTCTCGTTCTCGATGGTCTTGGTGGCCATGACGCCGGGGACGCCGCAGCCCGAGGACACGAGCATGGGGATAAAGGACTTACCAGACAGGCCAAAGCGGCGGAACACGCGGTCCATGATGAAGGCGACGCGGGCCATGTAGCCGCAGTCCTCCAGGAAGGACAGCATCACAAAGAGCAGGAACATCTGCGGGACGAAGCCGAAGATGGCGCCCAGGCCGCCGACGATGCCGTCGCAGACCAGCGAATCGACCAGGCCGCCGTCCTCGGTGCCGCCCGCCACGAGGGCGTCGTGCACCATGGTGGTGATACCCGGGACATAGGGACCATACTGCGCCGGATCGACCGAGTCGGCATTGTCGCCCGCAGCCTCAACAGCTGCGTCATAGGCGTCGCGACCCTGACCGAGCACGTACCAGCCGTCGGTGCCGAAGAGCTGGTCGTTGGTGAAGTCGGTCACCGTGCCGCCCAGGGTGGAAACGGCGATGTAGTACACGCAGAACATGATGACCACAAAAATCGGCAGGCCCAGGATGCGGTTGGTAACCACACGGTCGATCTTCTCGGAGGTGCTCATCTTGGCCGGAGCCTTGGTGAGGCACTCGTCGATGATGTGGGCAATCACGCCGTAGCGCTCGCCGGTAATGATGGACTCGGCGTCGTCGTCGCAATCCTGCTCGCACTGGGCGACCAGCTGCTCGACGCGAGCGGCCTTCTCCTTGGTGAGGTTGATGAGCTTGCAGGCGTCCGCGTCGCGCTCGAACAGCTTGACGGCGTAGTAGCGACGCTTGTTGGCGGGAACGCTCGCCGGCAGGTTGTTCTCGATGTGGTCCAGAACGTCCTCGATGGAAGAGTCGAACTTGTGCTCCGGCACCTGGCCCTTGGAAGCAGCGGACTTCTTGACCTGCTCGAACAGCTCCTTGATGCCCTTGTTCTTAAGGGCCGAGATCATCATGACCGGACAACCGAGCTTCTTGGAAAGCTTGTCCGTGTCAATCTTGTCGCCGTTCTTCTCGACCAGGTCGGCCATGTTGAGGGCAACGACCACGGGCAGGCCGGTCTCGATAACCTGAAGCGCCAGGTACAGGTTGCGCTCGAGGTTGGTGGCATCGACCACCTGGACAACGACATCGGGCTCGCCGCTCATGAGGTAGTCGCGCGAGCACTGCTCCTCGGGGCTGTAGGGGGAAAGCGAGTAGATGCCGGGGAGGTCCGTAATCGTGACGCTCTTGTCGCTCAGGAGCTTGGCTTCCTTTTTCTCAACCGTGACGCCCGGCCAGTTGCCAACGTAGCCGTTGGCGCCGGTGATCAGGTTGAAAAGCGTGGTCTTGCCGCAGTTGGGGTTACCCGCCAGCGCGACATGGATCTGAGAATCCGCCATTCAATCCTTCTTCCTTGTGTGCCCGCGCTGCTTTCTCCGCGCGGGCTGGATAATGTGCTTCAAAGATGCTGGATTAAGTTAGAAAAACCTAACTTTATCTGCAGAAATATGCGCCGCGAGTCCTTACTGGACCTCGACGACGGCAGCCTCCTCCTTGCGAATGGAAAGCTCGTAGCCGCGCACGTTGATCTCGACCGGATCTCCGAGCGGCGCGACCTTCACGACCTTAAACGACGTGCCCTTGATGAGCCCCAGGTCCATGAGGTGGCGGCGCAGCGCGCCCTCACCGTGAAGCTTGACGATGGTAGAGCTCTCGCCCACCTTAACGTCACCCAACGTCTTCATTTATTTGTCCCCCTTTCAGTTTTTACAGAATGCTGCGGACTAACCGACGGTCATGATGTGCATGGCAACCTTGGAATCGATGCCAAAGCGTGCGCCCAGCACCGTGACGATGATGTTGGCGCCACTCGAGCTCACCACGTGGATCTCGCTGCCCTCGACAAAGCCGAGGTCCTTGAGGTGGTGCTTCATGTCCTCATTGCCCTTTACACGAGACACGCGCACGGTTTCGCCCGCCTTTACCATCGAAAGCGGCATAGCCGGCATCTGCGGTCCGCAAGACATGAGTGAGCTCCTAACGTCGGTTCGTCCTCAACATCGACGCGGTAAAAGTTAACCACGTCTATGTTCGCTTTAGTAAACTAACACGTGGTTAACTTTTTGGAAAGGGTCCTCATTCAGTTTTCGAAAAAGTTTCCTAGACGAAACAAAGGCACCGCAAAGACCGTCTCTTTGCAGTGCCTATTGATACCAATTTATGTGACAGAGGGGACTGCCCCTTTGTCACATTGTTGAGGTTAAAGCGAGAGGTTTCTGATCGACGTGACGCAGGAGGCCTCATCCACGCCCGAAACGCGGAACACGACGTCTTCGCCACATTCGCCGCAGAGTGCCATGAGCCCTATAACGTCGCGGCCATCCGTGTGGCGATCGCCGATACTGACTGACACGTCGCTACGATGCTTGGCAATGATGTCATAGAGCAGCGCAACCGGGCGGGCATGTAATCCCAACGGATCTTTAATCGTCTTTGTAAACTCGACCATGTCCCCTCCCGCGACATCGCACATTCGGCCGGCAAACCCAGCCACGTGGTAGCTATTGTAGCGTTAGATGCTTGTCGAGAGCTCCTCTGAACACCTCGTGGGCAAAAAGTGGCAAATATGAGTACTGTCACCAATTTAGTAGCAGCAAAATCGAGAGCAAATTGCCTAATTTGAGCGATTCGAAGAGGTTGAAAGCCGTCAAACGCCCTTTAAAGGGGGTTAGATAAATTGATTTTGAGCCCATTTTCGCTCAGAGCAGGCCGAAAAATATGACACCTCTTTTGCAACAGTACTCATATTTGGCATTTTTTGACCACGGGGTCCAAAACCATGCCCCAAAGCACAAAAGGAGGGGCCTCGTAAGGCCCCTCCTTAGGAAAGGGAATCGATTTATTCCACAGCCGTAGATTAATCCTAGCCGCTACTCCATCATGTCGAGGACGGAGGGGCGAAGCTCGTTCTCGGCGGCCTTGGGATCGGTCTCACGCAGGCGGTTGATGTAGCGGTTGTACCACATCACGGCAAGGCCCAGGAAGACAACCACGCCGCCGACGTTGTAGACCAGCGTCAGCCACAGCGGCTGATCGAGCGGAATGGTGCCGCAGATAAGCACGAAGCAGAAGACCACGAGCAGGAATGCAGCAATGACCAGGCCAAAGGCACGCGAACCCATGCGGAACCCACGGGGAGCGGCGTCGAAGTTCTTGCGCAACATAAAGTAGGCAAGCAGGATCAGCAGCGGTGGGAGCAGAGCGGTGGCAGCCGTCATGTTGGTGACGATCATGAGCAGGTCGTCGAGGTTGCCGGAGCCCAGGGCCGGGATGATCAGGATGGGGACGACGATGGCGAACTGCAGCCAAGCGGCGCGGGCGGGAATGCCATGCTCGTTGAGCTCAACGATCTTGCTACCAAAGACGCCCTTGGGGATCTCGGTGAAGAAGACCTTGATGGGAGCAGAGGTCCACATCATGAGGGAGCCCAGCGTGGCAGCGAGAAGGATCAGGCCAATGACACGCGTGGACACTTCCATGGGAATGCCAAAGTGGGCAAAGACAGCGCCGAACACGTCGAAGATGCCGGTGGAGATGGCAACGCCGCCCTCGGGGATGAACAGGTTAACCAGCAGCGAAGCGCCTGCATACAGAAGGCCGATGGTCAGGCCGGCGATAACGACAGTGCGCACGAAGGCCTTGACGCCACCCTTGAGGTCGTTGAGGAACACGCCGACAGACTCAGCGCCGCCAACGCCTTGGATGATCCAGGCAAGCGTACCGAAGAAGCCCCACGTAGTTGCGAAGTTGCTCGTGTCGGGAGCCATGTTAGCGGGCGTGGGAGCCGTAGCGAACTCGACGCCGCCAAAAGCAGCAGCCAGAGACAGCAGGATGAACACGGCGGTCAGGCCGAGAGCCGCGGTCGAACCGAAGGAGGAAATGGAGCCGATCCACTTAGCGCCCTTGGTCGAAACCCACGTGGCGATAGCAAAGACGACGATCTCGATAATGGTGATCCACAGCTGCGAAAGCTCGGCATTGGCACCAAAGAACACGTAGCTCGCGTAAATGATGACATTGGGCAGGACGGACGCAAAGTAGAACAGGTTAACGAACCAGTAGCTAAATGCCGTCAGGAACGCCCAGCGGCCACCCATCGAAGTCTTAACCCATGCGTACACGCCGGACTCGGAGTCCTTGTTAAGGCCGACGAACTCGGCGGTAACCAGGGTATAGGGGACAAAGTACAAAAGCGTGGCGAAGAAGAACGACGGCGCAGCTGCCAAGCCGATGGCCGCGTTGTTGTTGATGATGTTCTTGATACCGAACACGGCGGCGACCGTCATGCCCAGCAGAGCGAACGAACCGATCGTTCCTCGTTTTTCAGAGCTCATAAGCCCTCCCAATCATCTATTAAATGTCATCTAAAACCGTCCGACCTGCAAGTGCAAACACGGACGGCGCACCTGCTAAGGGGAATGGGGAAAAGGGAGTCAACAAAGCCATCCCCCTTAACGGCGCGAAGCAAACGTCCAAACGGACGAATACTACTTGTTGGGGAAGGAATAACCTTCAACCGTCACGTGCAGTACCACGACGCGGGGATCCGCGGCATCGGCCACGACACGGTAGGCCTCGTCAATTTCGACGACGGCAACGCCGCCGGCGGGAATCGTCACGGTCTCCCCCGCCCCCTCAAAGCGCTCGCGATCATCGATATCGCTGTAAGCGCGGGTGCAGGTGAGGCCTGCCTTGGGGGCAACCTCGACGGTCAGGTCGCCGTCGAGCGGAGCGAGCACGGCATGGTAGCGACGGTGACCGACCAGGTCGGCGGTTGCGGCCTCGCGGGCATAGACCCACCAGTAAACCAACGAGTCGCCGATGGAGTAAGCCACGTCGTGCTGTAGGTCGGCAACACCATCGAGCGCCTGGCCGGTGCGCATCCACTTCTTGACGGACTTCATCTGAGCGTCGAAATCGGCGCGCGAGTTAAAGACATGCATGGCTTATGCCTCCTTAATGGGTGCCAGCGCCTGAGCCAGATCGGCAGACGTCAGCGGTCGCAGGGACACCTCAAAGCTGAAGCTCTCAAAACGGGTGCGATAGGAATCGAGCACCTCGGAACCCCAAGAGTTCGAGCCAAGGCCGAGCAACTGGTCGTTGATGTTGACCGTAACCGTATCGCCCTTGACAAGGTCGTAGACGTGCTTGGCGTTATCGATGGCCTCGCAGCTATAGGGCCATGCCGAGAATGAGAACGGGTTGGAGGCGGCGTCAGCCGGACGGGTCACCAGCACGCCGTCGCCATGGCTAGAGCGCAGAGCAACCCAGCGGGTACCCTCGCGGTTGGCGCAGTCCTGAGGCATAACGTAGGGCGTGAACATGTCGTCGACCGTAGTGTGGTAATGACCGACCGGGTTGGCGCGCAGCGAGTCCGGATAGTTCTCGCCCGGGCCGTGGCCATACCACTCGACGGCACGATCGCAACCGGGGACTTCGAAGGAGATGCCGATGCGCGGGATAATATCCGAGTAATCGCCGTAGGGCTCGCCGGAAACCTTGAGGTCGACACGACCGCTCGGAAGCACGGTGTAGACGAGCTCGACGCGCATGCCGAACGCGCGGACGGGAGGAGCGATACGCTGGCTCACGGTCACGACGACCGCATTGCCATCCTGCTTCCAAGAAACCTTGCGGGTAGACGTCTGCATCACATCGATGAAGTTGTCCTTCCACAGTGAGTCATACTCCTGCGCATGGTTATCGACGAGCGGATGCCAAAAACCAACCTGGGGACCAGAGGCCATGACGTCGCGGCCGGATGCCTTCCACTCGCTCACGGTACCGTTGACCTTGCTGAAGGTCAGCTCGCCGTTGAGGAAGTGAATGCGAATCTCCTGCTCGGTCTCCTCGACCGTAAGCTCAGGACGAGTGGGAGCCGCAATGGCCGGTGCCGGATGGTTTGCGATGGCAAACTGGCTTGCGCCCAGTTGGAACATCGGCTCGCACCAGACGTGAGCGGCCATGGTGTAAGCGCGCACGGTCAGCAGGGTCTCGCCTACCGCGGCCTCGCGAATCACCAGCGGAAGCTGGACGGACTCGCCGGGGGCAACCGCGCCGGGCATAAGCGTCTTGCGGCAGACCACGTCGCCGTCCACCAGGGTCTCCGCCGACAGGCAGACATCCTCGAGGGTGGTAAACCAACGTTTGTTGGTGACGGTCAGCTCGCCCGCCTCGGCATCGTAGGCCATGCGAACCGGGCAGATGACCTGGCCATACTCAGTGAGGCCCGGGCTCGGCTGCTGCCAAGGGAACACCATGCCATCGATGCAGAAGTTGCTGTTGTTGGGGTAATCGCCGTTGTCGCCACCGTACATATCGTAGGCAACGCCGTCCTCGGTCACAGCAGCCAAACCGTGGTCGCACCATTCCCAGATAAACTGGCCTTGGATGCAATCCCAGCGATCGAAGACCTCCTGATACTCGGACAGGCCTCCGGGGCCGTTGCCCATGGAGTGACCGTACTCGCAGTTGATGCGCGGCTTGGGGAATGGATGCTCACCAAAGTCGTTCATCTGCGACACACGGGAGTACATCGTGGAAATGACGTCGACGGTATCGGCGTTGCGATCCTCCTCGTAGTGAACCGGACGACCATCGAGCTCGTGAGCCTTGGCGTACATCGCGCGGATGTTACAGCCATAGCCGCTCTCGTTGCCCATCGACCACATAATGATGCAGGCGTGGTTGCGCTCCTGCATCACCAGGCGCTCGATGCGGTCGACGTAGGCCGGCTCCCATGCCGGGTCGTCGGTGACCAGGGCGATATTGCCGATATTCTCGAAGCCGTGGCTCTCCATATCGGTCTCGGCAACCAGCATGATGCCATACTCGTCGCACAGCTCGTAGAAGCGCGGGTCGTTGGCGTAGTGGGACGTGCGCACCGCGTTGATGTTGTGCTGCTTCATGAGCTCCAGGTCGCGGCGCATGCGATCGAGGCCCACGGCGCGGCCCTTGTGATCGTCGTGATCATGGCGGTTGACGCCATGCATCTTAAAGTAAGTGCCGTTGAGGTAGATATGATTGCCCTCGACCGTCACCTCGGCAAGACCCTGGCGATGCGGAACGTACTCGCTGACCTCGTCACCGTCGTAGACCTCAAACGTAAGGTCATAGAGGAAGGGGTCCTCGGGGTTCCAGAAGTGGGCATCGGCAACGCTGCACTCGGCATGGCCGTCGACGCACTCACCCGTAGCCACCACGTTCTCGTCATCGCTGAGCGTATACACAATGCGGGTAGCGCCCTCGGCCACCGTATCGAGCGTGATCAGAGCGGCATCGCCCTCGCGGTGCGTGCGGAACCTAAAGTCGACCAGGTGCGCGGCGGGACGCTGCATAAGGTACACATCGCGGAAGATGCCCGAGGCCCACCACATGTCCTGATCCTCGATATAGCTGCCATCGCTGTACTGCAGGACCTTGACCGCAAACAGGTTATCGCCCTCGACGAGCGCGTCGGTCACGTCGAACTCGGCAGACAGGCGCGAGCCCTTGGTCATGCCGATAAACTTGCCGTTGACGTACAGCTCCCCATAGCTCTCGATGCCGTCAAAGCGAATGATCTCGCGAGCGCCGGCAGGCACGGCGGGAAGATTGACGATGCGCTGGTACACGCCCGTGGGATCGTCAGAGGGAACGAGCGGCTGATCCACCGGGAACGGGAAACCCTCGTCGGTGTAGGCAAGGTTACCATAGCCGTCTACCTGCCACAGGTGCGGAACCTCCACGTGATCCCACTCGGGCTCGTACGTGGAGAGCTCCTCGTTGGAGACGGCAGCGGGGCCCTCAAAGAGGCGGAACTGCCACGAGCCGGACAGCTGGACAAACCCGCGCGACAGCTCGCGGCTGTACGTTGCAGCGAGATCGGCGGTCTCGTAGCCCATAAAGTACGCATGAGGTGCCAGGCGGTTCCTGTGGGTGAGCGCTTGGTTTTCCCAATCGTTAATGGCGTCCATGGTGATGCTCCTTCGTCATCGTAGTGATTCTTGTGCAACCGGTTGTCCTTATCTTACGGGCGATGCAAAAAACTGTGCAACCGGTTGTCCGCTGAACGGTCGATTTGGTCGGGTTAACGGTGCAACCGGTTGTACAACCGCGACACTTATGTCACCCTGAGTATCGAAACTCAGCGCAAGACATCGTTCTTAAGCTCGTAGGCAACCGCCACGCCCGCTGATATCTCGCCCATACGAGACGTATTCGATTGCGGCTTGGTTGCAAAACGACACCGGTCACCGGATATCATGAACGCTGTTCAGGCGCACTATAGTAAGCTGTATCCGCACCAGCCCGTATCAGCGACAACATCGACCGCATTCTCCAGGAGACGCCATGACCCAACCAGTTCGCACCGCACCTACGCTTGCCGAGGTTGCCGCAGCTGCCGGCGTGTCGCGCTCCACGGCATCGCGCGCTCTCAACGATTCGCCCCGCATTAGCGAGGAAACCAAAAAGCGCGTCCGCGCGGCGGCCAAGGAAGTCAATTTTGTCCCCAACGCTCGTGGCCGAGCGCTCGCTGTCGGGCGCACGGAAATCATCGCCGTGCTCGTGACCGAGCCCCTGAGTGAACTCTTCAGCGACCCCACCTATAGCGAGTTTTTGAGCGGCATTACCGAGGAACTGTCGGAGTCGTCCTATCTGCCCGTTATCTTGCAGGCGTCTTCTACGCATGAGCGCAACCGTGCACGCGAGCACTTTGAGCGCCGCTCGTTCGACGCCGTGATCGACGTCTCCCCCTACAAGGGCAGCGAGCTGCTCGAGGTGCTGCGCGAGCTGGGCGTACCCACCGTGTTGTGCGGCCAGCTCGAGGGCCACCCCTATCGCGATGTGTTCTCGACGGTCTACTCTGACGACGAAGAGGGCGGACACTTTGCGGCACTCGCCATGAAGGAACGCGGGCGCAAAGATATCGTCGCCGTGTTGGGACCGCAAGACAACCCCGCTGTTGTCGACCGCCTGCGCGGCTACCGTGCCGTCTTGGGCGAAGACCTCCCAGACGCAAACGTTATCTATACCGGCTGGAACAACGGAGACGGCTATCAAGCCATGCACCAGATCCTCGCGCGCGAGATTGCTTTCGATGGCGTGCTCTGCGGATCGGACCGTATCGCGGCTGGCGTCATCACTGCACTCAACGAGGCAGGCCTATCCGTTCCTGCGGACGTTTCTGTCGTCGGCTTCGACGATCACGAGATTGCGACGCGCTGCGTCCCCGCGCTCACGACCGTCCGCCAGCCCCTGCGCGAAGAAGGCCACATGGCCGCCAACATTGCGCTCGACATGATCAAGGGTGCCGAGCCCACCACCTCCGTGATGCACATGCAGCTGATCCAGAGAGACTCGCTATAAGAAACTGGGGCAGGCTTTCCGCCAGACAGTTGTTGCGGAAAGCCTGCCCCGTTTTGAGCGCTCATTCTGGGGCACAGTTTCCGTTAGACAGCTCAACCGGAAACTGTGCCCCATTATTTTGCCGAATTCTGGGTCACGCTTTCCCAGAGGACCCCTTTGGGAAAGCGCGACCCATTCCAGACGCAGATTCCGGGATGCGCTTTCCGCGACGCCCGATCACCCTATGCTCTCACAACCTCGACGCATAAAAAACGAGGGAAGGCACGCGTCCTTCCCTCGTTGCGGGCAGTATGTAGCCACTCGCCTACATCAGGCGCAGGCTGACGTCCTTGAGCTGGGCGCCGCTAACGGCACTCGGGGCGCCCGACATGAGGTCGGAGCCACTGGCCGTCTTGGGGAACGCCATGACGTCACGGATGGAGTCGGAACCGGTGAGCAGCATGCACACGCGGTCCAGGCCCAGAGCGAAACCGCCCATCGGGGGCGCACCAAACTTGAGGGCCTCCATGAGGAAGCCGAACTGCGACTCGGCGCGCTCCTCAGTAAAGCCCAGGAGCTTGAGCATGGACATCTGCATCTCGGCGTTGTGGATGCGCATACCGCCGCCGCCGGCCTCAAAGCCGTCCATGACAAAGTCGTAGGTGCACGAACCGGCTGCCAGCGGGTTGGCCTCGATCTTGGCGATGTCGGTCTCGGTCGGCAGGGTGAAGGGCTGATGCTCGGCAGCATAGGCCTTGCGATCCTCGTCCCAGTGGAACAGCGGGAAGTTGACGACCCACAGGAAGTCGTGGCCCTCGCGCTTGATCTCGAGCGCGTTAGCCATGTGGGAACGCATGCCGCCCAGAATCTCGTCAGAGAGAAGGCGCGGGCCGGCGGCAAACATCACAAGGTCGCCAGGCTCGACGTCCATGCGCTCGCGCAGAGCAGCCATCTCCTCGTCCGAGAAGAACTTGACGATGGGGCTGTTGATGGAGCCGTCCTCGCGGAAAGCGATCCAGGCCAGGCCCTTGGCGCCAAACGTGGAGGCCACGCCGGCGAGCTTATCGATCTTGGCACGTGCCCAGGCACCGGCGCCTTTGGCGTTGATGGCCTTGACGACAGAGCCCTCCTCGTTTGCAGCAGTCGCAAAGACCTTGAACTTGGAGTTGGCAAAGATGTCGGTCAGGTCGACCAGGTGCATGCCGTAGCGAGTATCGGGCTTGTCGGAGCCATAGGTGTCCATGGCCTCCCAATAGTCCATGCGACGCAGCGGCGTGGGCATCTCGACACCCATGCGGCCGAAGGCGTCGGCCAGGACCTCTTCGAGCGCGCTCATGACGTCGTTCTGGTCCACGAAGGACATCTCGATATCGACCTGGGTGAACTCGGGCTGACGGTCGGCACGCAAGTCCTCGTCGCGGAAGCACTTGGCAACCTGATAGTAGCGCTCGACGCCACCGACCATAAGCAGCTGCTTCAGGAGCTGCGGGGACTGCGGCAGGGCGTAGAAGTTACCCGGCTGAATACGGCTGGGGACGATGAAGTCGCGGGCGCCCTCGGGCGTGGACTTGAACAGGGAGGGCGTCTCGACCTCCATGAACTCACGGTTGTGCAGCGCCTCGCGAATGGCAAAGGTAAAGTCGGAGCGCAGCTTGAGGTTGGCCATCATCTCGGGACGACGGAGGTCCAGATAGCGATAGCGCAGGCGGGTGTCCTCGCTGGTCTCGATGCCGTCCTCGATCTGGAACGGCGGGGTGACGGACGTGTTGAGCACCTCGGCGTGGTCGGTGAGGACCTCGATCTCGCCGGTCGCGAGCTTGGTGTTGGTGGTCTCCTCGCCACGGGCGCGCACGACGCCATGGATCTTGATGGGCCACTCGGGACGCATAGTCTCGGCGATCTTAAAGGCGTCGCCGTCGGAGTGCTCGGGGTCGAAGGTGAGCTGCGTGATGCCCTCGCGGTCGCGAAGGTCGCAGAAGATAAGACCGCCGTGGTCGCGGCGACGGCTCACCCAACCGGTGAGGGTGACCTCTTCGCCCACGTTCTCGCGGCGAAGCTCGCCGCAGGTACGGGTGTGCATGGAATGCTCGTCGATGGGACGGGTCTGGCTCATACCAGTGATCCTCCTTTATGGATCTGTGCCGCCCCGTGTCGTTCCGGGCGGCGTCGTACAGATTTGCCCAGCCTGCGTAAACCGCGCAGCCAGACATGGCGTTCTATCTTATCGCACCTGTGTCGATGTGCCGCGGAAAAGTAGCTCCTGCCCAAAGACTTGACGGAGACGAAACAATTGACGCGCCGTGGCCGTCGCCAAGGCGCGCCGCGTGCGACAATGTGCCCCAATACAACTGCACTCGGAAAGGCTCGCCATGACTGCACGCCTCATCGTTATGGATATCGACTCCACGCTCATCAACCAGGAGGTCATCGACCTGTTAGGCGAGGAGGCCGGCGTGGGCGAGCAAGTGGCGCAGATCACTGAGCGCGCCATGCGCGGCGAGCTCGACTTTAAGCAGGCGCTCGAGGAGCGCGTGGGGCTGCTTGCCGGCTTGGACGAGAGCGTGTTCGAGCGCACCTTTGCGCGCGTGACGTTTACCCCCGGCGCGCTAGAGCTTGTGCGCTCGGCGCACAGCAAGGGCTGGAAGGTCGGCGTGGTAAGCGGCGGCTTTCACGAGGTCGCCGACAAGATCGTGGCCGCCGCGGGCATCGATTTTTGCCTGGCCAACCGCCTGGAAGTCGTGGACGGCAAGCTCACCGGCAAGCTGGCGGCAGACATTGTGACCAAGGAGTCCAAGCTCATCCAGCTGCTGGATTGGGCGGTTGAGTGCGGCGTCAACATGGCACACACGGTCGCGATCGGCGACGGCGCCAACGATATCCCCATGATTCAGGCCGCGGGCACGGGCATCGCGTTTTGCGCCAAGCCCAAGACACGCGAAGCCGCCCCGTTTACCATCGACGAACGCAACCTGATGCTCGCCATGGACATCATCCTGCGTGACTAGTCGATCCGTCTAACAATTGAATCAGTCTGTCCTATAGTTTCCGAACAATTTTGTCTTTGTGTTCGGAAACATACCCTTTGAGTGCTAGACTTTGCGCCGTCGAAGGGAACATATATGGATAAGCGAGATCTTGAGCAATTGCTGAGCGATGTTGCCGACGGAGCAGTCGCCCCGGCAGTCGCCCTCACACGCATCCAGACGGCGCCAACCGCCGATCTGGGTTTTGCGCAGCTCGATCTTTCGCGCGGAGTGCGCCAGGGAGCCGGCGAGGTTGTCTACGGTGCCGGTAAAACCGCCGAGCAAATTGCCGCCATTATCAAAGCATTACTCGATGCCGGCCAGGAGCGCATCCTGGTCACGCGCCTGGACGACGAAAAGGCAGCCCGCACCGCTGAGCTTCTCGGCAACGGCGTCGACCTGGGATATGTCCCGGACGCCCAGCTCGCCCTGGTAGGTGGCAAGCCCTCCCCCACCGGCAACGGACGCATCGTCGTCGCCTGCGCCGGCACGAGCGACCTGCCCGTCGCCGAGGAAGCCGCGTTGACGGCCGAATTCTATGGCAACGAGGTCGACCGCCTCTACGACGTAGGCGTCGCCGGCCTGCACCGCCTGCTCGCACATGCCGAGGAACTTGCCCAGGCACAGGTGGTCATCGCCATCGCCGGCATGGAGGGCGCGTTGGCGAGCGTTGTCGGCGGTCTGGTGAGCTGTCCGGTCATCGCCGTTCCTACCAGCGTGGGCTACGGCGCGAGCTTTGGTGGCATGGCCGCACTGCTCGCCATGCTCAACTCCTGCGCCAGCGGCGTTTCGGTCGTCAATATCGACAACGGCTTTGGTGCCGCCTACCAGGCAAGTCTTATCAATCATCTGAGCGCTGGCACGCCCTGCGCCCGTTAAGGAGCATTCCATGTCCAACCATCAGCACACGCTTATCATCGACGGTACCTCGGGCATCAGCGGCGACATGACCGTCGCGGCCCTGCTCGACCTGGGCGCCAGCGAGGAGCACCTGCGCGAACAGCTCGCCACGCTGCCGGTCGACGGCTTTTCGATCACTGTGACGCGCGTAAACAAGCATGGCATCGACGCCTGCGATTTCGACGTCCAGCTTGCAGAGGAGCTCGAGAACCACGATCACGATATGGCCTGGCTCTACGGCAACGAAGCAGCTGCCGAGCACACGCACGAGCATGAGCACCACCATCATGATCATGGCGAGCACGAGCACTGCCATGAGCACGCGCATGACCATGACCACGACCACGACCACGACCACGACCACGACCACGACCACGACCACGAGGGCCATCATCACGCCCACCACCATCACCATCGTTCTTTGGCGGACGTCACCGCCATCATCGACGGCTCGCAGCTAAGCGATGGCGCCAAGCGTCGTGCGCTCGCCATCTTTACCGCACTCGCCGCCGCCGAGGCCAAGGCCCACGGCAAAACGCCCGAGACCGTCATGTTCCACGAGGTAGGCGCCGTCGATTCCATCGTCGACATCTGCTCTGTCGCCATCTGCCTCGATGACCTGGGTATTGAGGACATCGTTGTCGAGTCGCTCTCCGAGGGCCACGGCACCATCCACTGTGCCCACGGCCTTATGCCCATTCCCGTCCCCGCTGTCGTCAACCTGTGCCAGGCGGGCAATATCGCCCTCACGCCCGCACCGGTCGCCGGCGAGCTCGTGACGCCCACGGGCGCCGCCATCGTTACCGCGCTGCGTACATCCGAGCACCTGCCGGCCCGCTACCGCATCGAGGCCGTCGGCTACGGCGCCGGCAAGCGCCCCTACGAGGGCTGCTCCGGAACGCTCCGCTGCCTGCTCGTTCACGTGGATGCATAGCCATGGATGCCCGCAAGGCCAAAAGCCGTGCCGCGATCGTCGCGGCGTTCTCCGAGCTGCTGCGCGAAGAGGACTACGGCAAGATTACCGTCGGCGACATCATCGCGCGCGCTCACGTAGGCCGTGCAACATTCTACGGTCTCTTTAAGAGCAAAGACGACCTACTGTCCGAGCTCGTGAGCGACATCTGCACCCACGCCCTCGACGACGATGGCACACCGCTCGACGACCCACTCGTGCAGGTCGAGCATATTCTCAACAATCTATGGGAACGTCGCCAGGGCGTCCGAGCGCTGGTAGCCGGCGCCGGCTCACGCGTCTTCGCCGACTGTCTCCGCAAGACCATCATGTCACGCGCAGCCGAAACCGTGCCCGTCGACCCCTCAGGCCCCGCCGGCACCATGGACCGCAGTTTCCTACTGCACCACATAGCCTCAAGCTTCGTAGGAATGGTCCAATGGTGGGCCTGGCACAACTTTCAAGCAGATAAGGCCGAAGTAGCCAAAGACTACCTATCAGCCATTAAGCCTCTCTTCAACTAAGTAACTATCCCTTCCCAAAGTGTCAACAGCTACCCAACGCCCCTACCAGCAGCAAGCCCCTCCCATCCAAATTCAGATATATATGTTGGGTTGCCTACTCGAGCGCAGCAAAGACTCCGCAGCTGCCCGCATGGGGTAACTTCCCAGCGCATTCCGCAGGACGAAAGAACCCCCGCCGCACGAAGTGTGAACTGCCTCCCATTTCTTGGACACAAGAAATGGGAGGCCTTTTTATGGCTGG
>CATYEN010000011.1 GCA_958405565.1 uncultured Collinsella sp.
GCGCCGAATGCTCGCCATCGAAATTTATCGATGGCCTATTTCAGACTGTAATGGGGCACCCGAGCTTTTGCGACGGGTGCCCCCCCTCTCTTTTGTTTGATAATCGCGAAATTGCGGATACCTAGTTTATATCCGCCCTGATGAGGTCGAGGGTACGCTGGCAGTTTTCGCGGACGGGGCCGAGCATGTGCTCGCGTAGGTCCGCCATGCCGGGCAGGTCGGCGTATTCGTCCATGACCTCTTCCATGCAAATGGGTACCTCGTAGGCGAGGTCCATCATGGTCGCAAAGCAAAACTTCTCGGATAGCCCGGCATCGGTGAGCGCCGCCTCCAGCGCGGGGTCGCCCATGCCGTGGTATCGGCGGATGGCATTGGGGCCGATGCGTCCTACGCGATTCTCGCCACCAACGCTCATGGCAAGGCGCGCTTTTCGCCGCATGCGCTCGTATGCCAGTCCCGACGCGACGTCATACATGGGTGCGAGCGCCGCGTTTGTGCCTTTGCCTAGGATGAGCGAGTAATTTTTGGCGTGCGCATCAGGCGCTCCGATAATAGCGTTATAGAACAACATATAGGTAAAGAGCACAAGGTTCATGTGGTGGGGGACCGTGCTGATCAGTCGTTCTTGAATGTCTCGCGTTGTTGGTCCTCCATCGGCAGTGTATTTTTGGCTTGGCAATACACCGAGCGCCTGGCAAAAGTCTTCCTGATGCAGCCTTTCGATACTTCCGCTGGCATTGACCGTTCTGTCGTAGCGTTCAACGACGAGTGCGGCTTCGTCTTCAAATGTGCAATAAGAGACGTTGGCAGTCGGAATGCCAACACGCTGAGCCGTTTTCATGCAGACGAATTCGTTTAAGGCCTGATGTTTGAACCCAACAACACCATTTTTGAAGATATGGGTAGTGGGGGATGACCCTAGACATTCGCACCATTGGCCACCATGCCAAGCTAGTGCAAATTTGCCTTGGTTGCCACCCAGGGACCAGCTTTCGTTGGAACCCATCCATGTCGCACGTTCGTCATCGCGAATCGCTTTAAGCTTGTGAGCGATTTGAGAATTGGTAAGCGGGCGGTATTCCGAGATCCTGCCGCGGACGGCATCTAATTGATCGGTTTGACAAAACTGAACGGCGCCCGCGCAGTCAAGGCCGATATGACGCAAGAGGGCGACGGGGTTGTTGGATGCAACGTCATGCTCAGCGGCAATAGCGCGACGCTGCTCTTGGCTGTCAGGCAAAAGGCCAAATAGGAACGGTCGGACGATGTTGTGGCCATATGTGCGATTGGAAAGCGGCATTGTTAGCGATAGCGGTGCTCCGCAATAGGCTGGGGCGTATGTAAAGCTACAGAGTCCATGCTCATCTTGCCGGAGTATGCCGGCGGTTTCGCCACAAATGAGGGTCGCAAGCTCTATCTCCGCCATTTATTTCACAACCTTGCAGCCAAAGGAGAGGTCTGAAGTACCGGAAAGGCCTTGCTCGGCTGCAATTTGGGCCAGCAAGGCACCGTAGGAAGATGGCGTTCCTTGTCGAACGGGTCGTCTGCCTACGCTTGGCTTTGGCAGGGCATTCGAGTTCGCGATAGGGAGGTCCACTATCGTCGTCGGATGTTCGGAGGGCGATGCGACGGAGTCGTTATCGCTTTGCGCAAAGAGACCTATGCCGAGTGCGTCAAAGACGACCAGCAGCTTGTCGAGCCGAATGCCGGTGGCGTCTCCGAGCTCGAGCGATGCGAGTAGCCGCTCCGAAACACCGGCTTTTTTAGCGAGGGCGGCACGGGTGAGCCCCTGAGCCTCGCGTGCCTGGCGCACATAGATGCCAGCTTGGCGCGGTGTGGTGATGGGAAGGGTATCCATGGCGATCTCCTAACGTGCAGACTTTTGCACATCAGTATGGCATGCAAAAGTCTGCACGAAAAGGCCTCATGCAAAACTCTGCATGAGGCCTTGTGCGGGCGTATGGCTTTTTAAGCCCCAAACGCCCGAATGGGAATAACGTATACGCCGTCAGGACGTTTATATGCGATCTCTCCCATCCCTGTGAGAACGGCAAGAAATGCCGGAGGCTTCGTGCGCCCCATTTTGTCGCTAAGCAACTTGTCTCTCATTCGCAGCAAACTGTTGGCGGCCTGCTCAACTTTTGTCTCGCTGAGCTTGATCTCGAATGCCCCCCATGTTCCATCCGCAAGCTCAATAACGGCGTCGATTTCTAAGTCTGAATCATCGCGGTAATAACGGACAGGGTGAGACCCGGCGGCGTCGAGTGATGAGGCGTATACCTGCAAATCGCGCATGCAGAGGTTTTCAAACGTAAGACCAAGCGTCTGGTAGTCCTCAAGTAGGTTTTGTTTGTTAAGGCCCAGTGCGGCAATGGCTAATGAGGGGTCTGCGAAGTAGCGTTTGGGTTTAGTTCTCATGCGATTGGGGGAGCGCGACGCCGGAACCCATCCGGGCAACTCGTCAATTAAATAGAGTTGCACGAGGTATTCAAGATGTTGGGAAACCTCTCGTTTTTGGGCATCAGTTGGTGCTAATGCGCCATCCAAGGCAAATACATCACGGGCGAGTGTGACATTTGTGCTGGACTGTCCAAGATTTCGCGCAAGAGACTCTGCCACGCGTGAACTAATGAGCCCGCGTCCGCCAAGGTCAGGAACGCTCTTATTATGCACAGCTTCTAGATAACCCATCAGTACAGGTCGAATTGTGTCAGAAGTTAGTGCAAGCGCGTCGGGCCATCCGCCGCGACAAATGAGCTCGGTAAGAGAATCGATTCCCGACGCGCAAGGGCATGGGGCAAACTCGCCTTTAAACAGGGCAGCTAGGCTTACCTTACCTGTTGAATCTCCGCTCTCCTGAAGACTCATGGGATGCATGCTCAGCCGACCGATTCGTCCGGCTCCGCTGTGGTTCACCTTGTCTTTTGCCGGCGTAGAAGAGCCTGTTAGGATCCACTGGCCCTTTTCTGTGGTGTCATCGACAGCATGGCGCACGCAGTCCCAAACCTGAGGGACACGCTGCCACTCGTCAATAACGTGAGGGGTAGCGCCAACTAGTGCATACTGAGGGTCGGACTCGATGAGCAATTGGTTCGAACCACGATCGACGTATATGGCACTATTTGCATGAGCAAGCGCGGACCAAGTCTTTCCACACCATTTAGTGCCTGAGATTTCAACGGCACCGAACAGATTAAGATATTGATCAATCTTGCGGTCAATGAGCCGGGGGATATACGTGTCTTTCGCCATCGTTGCCATACTGTTTACCTCGCATTTCCCTAAATACGAATGAAATCATACCCGAAAAACGAATAATAGAGTCACATAAAAACGAATGAATCTTTGCCCAGAAAACGAATGGAATGACGATGAAGGACTGGATATCCCAGCCTTGTTGAGTAGGCGTTCTTTTACATGAAAAGGCCTCATGCAAAACTCTGCATGAGGCCTTGTTCGACATTGGGTTTCGAGCAATAGGGTTTGGGCGTTACAGCACCAGGATTCCGAGGTGCTCCAGCAGGATTTTGAGGCCGATGAGGATGAGGACGACGCCGCCCACGATGGTGGCGGGCTTTTCGTAGCGCGCGCCGAAGGTGTGGCCGATTGCCACGCCCGCAACGGAGAAGATAAAGGTCGTAACGCCGATGAGCGACACGGCGGGCACGATATCGACCGAGAGCGCGGCAAACGAGATGCCCACGGCAAGGGCGTCGATTGAGGTGGCGATGGCGAGGATCAGGTATTCGCCCAGATCGATCTTCTCCGCGTCCTTGCCGTCGCCTTCGTCCTCATCCTCGGTAAAAGCCTCCCACAGCATCTTGCCGCCGATGAAGGCGAGCAGAATAAAGGCAATCCAATGGTCGATGGGTCCGATGATGCCCAAGAACTGGCTGCCAAGAGCCCAGCCGAACACAGGCATACCGGCCTGAAAACCGCCAAAGAATAGGCCGAGCACCACGGCGACCTTAAGGTTGATTTTTTTCATGCCAAGGCCCTTGCAGATGGATACGGCAAAGGCGTCCATCGAAAGGCCGATGGCGAGCAATACGAGCTCGGCGAGTCCCATGGTTTGGCTCCCTCCCTGCGGGCGAACCCGCGTGTACCTCTAGTGGGGGAGCAACAAAAAAGACCCGTGGCGTACGCGTTGCGCGCACAACCACGAGTCTCGTTCATTAAGGCAAGCCAGACCGTTTCGGTCAGTATGTTGACTTGCCGCGCCACCGGAGGCGAAACCGGTCACGCGACTACTCCCTCATTTATGTGAATCCCGATGCTACCACATAAGCAGCTCATTTGGGTTGGGGCTCTTTTGACTACCCCAGCGGTGTTCGCTCATTCTGTAAGCATCGGATTTCGCGAGCGCCGTGGAGTCAAACCGTGAGAAACTATTTAGCGTTTATGGAGCGTATACGATGGGAGCGATGCCTTGGATAAGAACGAGCTGCAAAAGCGTATGGAACAGGCTATTCGCCTGACGGCCCCCGGCCAGCCGATTCGCACCGCCCTCGACATGATCATCGCCGGTCACCTGGGCGCCCTTATCTGCGTTGGCGACACCGAAAACGTGCTTGCTGCCGGTAACGACGGCTTCCCGCTCAACATTTCGTTCACCTCGAACCGCCTGTTCGAGCTCTCCAAGATGGACGGCGCCATCGTCATCGATGGAGACCTTACCCAGATTCTGCGCGCCAACTTCCACCTCAACCCCGATCCCTCGCTCGCTACGAGCGAGACGGGTATGCGCCACCGCACCGCCGCTCGCATGTCGGTGCTCACCGACGCCATCGTGATCTCGGTCTCGGCCCGCCGTGCCGTCGTCAACGTGTACGTCCATGGCAAGAGCTACGAGATTCAGCCCGTCACCACCATCATGAGCTCCGTCAACCAGCTCGTCGCTACGCTCCAGACCACCCGCCAGTCGCTCGATCGCTCCCTGCTGCGCCTGACGGCTCTCGAGCTCGACGACTACGTTACGCTCGCCGACATCACCGGCATTTTCTCGAGTTTCGAGATCATGCAGCAGGCAAAGACTGAGCTTAAGGATTGCATTGTCAAGCTGGGCAACCAGGGCAAGCTCGTGCAGATGCAGCTCGAGCAGCTCGCCGGCTCCAGCATGGATACCGAGTACGACCTGATGATTCGCGACTATGCGAGCGATTCCTCCGAGACCAATGCCGAAAAGATCCGCGCCAACCTGAGCCGTATGACGCCCAAGGACCTGTCCGACCCACAGCATGTGGCGGCGGTTCTGGGTTATGACGACCTGGACGAGGACTCCGTCATGACACCGCTGGGCCTGCGCACGCTTTCGCGCGTGTCCGTCGTGCGCGACGGCGTGGCCGAGAAGATCGTCGACGAGTACGGCTCGTTGCAGGAGCTCATGGATGACATCAGCGAGGATCCGGAGCGCCTGGGCGACTTTGGCGTCAACAACCCTGCCATTCTTGCGGACTCCCTGTACCGCATGAAGGGCACCAAACAGGGGAACGCATAATGGCGCCCGTATGTGCCGTGGTCGTTGCCGGCGGCAGCGGCCAGCGCTTTGGAAATCCCGGCGGCAAGCAGCTCGTTAACGTGGCGGGCCGTCCGCTCATGAGCTGGTCCATCCGTGCGTTCGATCGTAGCGACAAGGTCGGCCACATCGTCGTGGTTTGCCCTGTCGAGCGTCGTGCCGAGATGCGCCGCCTGGCCATCGACCCGTTTGACTATGACACGCCCATCAGCTTTGCCGATGCCGGCGATACCCGCCAGGATTCCACCCGTGCCGGCGTGCATGCGGCTCCGGCGGGTTTCGAATACGTCGCCATCCACGACGGCGCCCGTCCGCTCATCACGACCGAGGCCATCGATCATGCGATTGACGTGCTTGTGGGCGACCGCTCGCTCGACGGTGTCGTGTGCGGTCAGCCCGCGATCGATACGCTCAAGATCGTCGATGGCGACAACATCGTCGAGACACCGCCGCGCGAGCTGTACTGGGCCGCGCAGACGCCGCAGATTTTTAGCGTAGACGCCATGAGGCGTGCCCATGCCACGGCGATTGCCGAGGGCTTTATCGGCACGGACGATTCGTCACTGGTCGAGCGCATGGGTGGGCGCGTCCGCTGCGTCCAGAGCCCGCGCGATAACCTTAAGGTGACGGTGCCCGAGGACCTTCGTCCCGTAACCGCGATTCTGCTTGGCCGTATGGCCGAGGGAGAGGACCTTCCCCATGTTCAGTAACCTGCGCATTGGCCACGGCTACGACGTCCACCGTTTGGTGGAGGGGCGTCGATGTATCATCGGCGGGGTTGACATTCCCTACGAGCGCGGCCTGCTGGGCCACTCGGATGCCGATGTGCTCGCGCACGCCTTGGCCGACGCCATTCTGGGCGCCTGCCGCGGGGGAGACATCGGCAAGCTATTCCCCGACACCGATCCCGCTTACGAGGGTGCCGATTCGATGGTGCTACTTGCTCGCGTAATGGACTATGCGCGCGAGCTGGGCTTTGAGTTTGTCGATGCCGATTGCACCATTGCCTGTCAGCAACCCAAGATCACCCCGCACCGCGATGCCATGCGCGCCAACCTTGCCCATGCCCTGGGCGTTGACGTCGAAAACGTGGGCGTCGCCGCCACTACGACCGAAAAGCTCGGTTGGGAAGGCCAGGGCGAGGGAATCGGCGCCTGGGCCGTCTGCCTGCTACAGAAAACCGTTAAGGAGTAACGAATGCGTATCTACAACAGCGCTACCCATAAAAAGGAAGAGTTCCAGCCCATCGAGTCCGGCAAGGTCCGCATGTACGTGTGCGGCCCCACGGTCTACGACAACATCCACATCGGCAATGCCCGCACGTTCATCAGCTTTGACGTGATTCGTCGCTGGCTCATCGCGAGCGGCTACGAGGTCACGTTCGCCCAGAATCTTACCGACGTCGACGACAAGATCATCAAGCGCGCCAATGAGCAGGGCCGCACGGCCGCCGAGGTCGCGACGGAGTTCTCCGACAAGTTCATCGGCGTCATGCGCGCCGCCAACGTGCTCGATCCCGATGTGCGTCCCCGCGCCACCAAGGAGATTGGCCCCATGATCGCCATGATCAAGACGCTTATCGAGCAGGGCCACGCTTACGCAGCCGATAACGGCGATGTGTACTTTGCCGTGCGCAGCGATCCCAACTATGGTCAGGTCTCGGGCCGCAACATCGACGACCTTATGGTTGGTGCGCGCATCGAGGAGAACGAGGACAAGAACGACCCGCTCGACTTTGCCCTGTGGAAGGCCGCCAAGCCCGGCGAGCCCAGCTGGCCGAGCCCCTGGGGCGAAGGCCGTCCCGGTTGGCACACCGAGTGCGCCGCCATGGTGCATCGCTACCTGGGCACTCCGATCGACATCCACGGCGGCGGCTCCGACCTTGCCTTCCCGCATCACGAGAACGAGTGCGCCCAGGCCACCTGCGCCTGGCACCAGGGCTTCTCCAACACTTGGATGCACACGGGCATGCTGCTGGTAGACGGCGAAAAGATGTCCAAGTCGCTCGGCAACTTCTTTACGCTGGCCGAGGTGCTCGAGCAGCACTCTGCCGCGGCCCTGCGCCTGCTGATGCTGCAGACGAGCTATCGCTCGCCGCTCGACTTCTCCTGGGAGCGCCTGGAGGGTGCCGAGAACTCGCTCACGCGTATCGCCGGTACGGTCGAGAACCTGCGCTGGGCCGCGAACCATGCGACGGCCGATGCCGATGAGGCAGCATCCGAGGCGTTTGCCGCCAAGGCCGCCGAGGCCCGTGTCACCTTTAAGGAGTGCATGGACGACGACTTTAACACCGCCGGTGCCATGGGTGCCGTCTTTGGCTTTGTGACCGAGTGCAACCAGTACCTGGAGCAGGCGGGCGACGCTGCCGACAAGGCCGCCGCGCTTGCCGCCGCCGATACGCTGGTCGATCTGCTCGATACGTTTGGCGTTGAGCTCCCCGAGCCCAAGGTCGAGCTGCCGCTGGGTCTGCTGGGCGTTGCCGCTGGCCTGGTCGCCTACACGGGTGACGACGTGGACGAGGCCGCTGCCAAGATTCTCGAGGCCCGCGCCGAGGCCCGCGCCGCTAAGAACTGGGATCTGGCGGATGCCATCCGTGATCAGCTCAAGGACCTGGGCCTGACGATTGAGGATACTGCCGCCGGCACCCGTATTAAGAGTCTCTAGTATTTGTCGACCGTTCGAGGTGCGGCAGATTGCCTTGAAAGAGGAGGGCATAGACCTGGTGGTCATGCCCGACGATTGAAAGGCAAGGTGTCGTGGCTCGGACGGTCGATTCTTGTTCGTTATCTATTTAAGGAGGTCGTCCTATGGCCGACAATCGCAAGCGTGCGCCTCGTGGTGGCAAACAGGCTGCTTCTGGCTCGCGTCCGATTCGCCGCAACGACCGCGCTGCCACTCCCAAGAGCCAGCGCGAGCGCTCCCAAGCCCAGGCTGCGCGTCCGCAGCGAGATCGCAACCGCGACAACGTTCAGGTCCCCAAGGGCGAGTTTATCGAAGGTCGTCGTGCTGCCGCCGAGGCGCTGCGTACCGGCTTTCCCGTCAAGTGCGCGCTCATCGCCGAGGGCGGGGAGCGCGATGCCGCCTTGTCGCGCCTGGTCGACGACCTCAACGCCGCGGGTGTCCGCATTAAGTATGTACCGCGCGCGCAGCTCGATGCGCTGTCGAGCCATGGCGCTCACCAGGGCATTGCGCTCGAGGTGGGCAATTTCCCCTATGCTGATGTCGCCGATATTCTCGACCGCGCGGGTGACGGACCGGCGCTCGTCGTCGTGCTCGACCATGTGACCGACGATGGCAACTTTGGTGCGATCGTGCGCTCCGCCGAGGTCGTGGGCGCGGCCGGTGTCATCATTGCCAATAAGCGCGCTGCTGGCGTGACCGTGGGCAGCTACAAGACTTCTGCCGGTGCTGTTATGCACCTGCCCATCGCTCAGGTTCCCAACATCGCCCGTGCGCTCGATGATCTCAAGGCCGCCGGCTTTTGGGTGGGTGGCGCTTCCGAGCACGCCGAGGGCAGCTGCTGGGATGCTCCCTTCGAGGGCCGCGTTGCGCTCGTCATGGGCTCCGAGGGCGACGGCATCTCGCGCCTGGTGCTCGAGAAATGCGACTTTTTGACCAAGCTTCCCCAGCGCGGCATGACCGAGAGTCTCAACGTGGCCCAGGCGACCACCGCGCTGTGCTTTGAGTGGCTGCGCCGCAATGCCGGCGAGCTCATGGGGGAGGAGTAGCGCATGTCCAAGAAGAACCGCGCCAAGTCCAAGGCCAAGCGCTTTGGCGAGGGCTCGGCCAAGCCGATTGTTTCGGCCGCGACCTATGGCGTGGGCGGCAATGCGTTTGCGCAGGCCATCGCCGATCCGGTCTCGACGGTGCACTCCAATAAGCCCGAGCTGCTGGTGGTCGACGGCTACAACGTGATTCACTGCACGCCGCGCTACGAAAAGCTCGTCTACGACCATTCCGACGATCCGTATTCCAGCGACGTCCACGACATGGCGCGCACTGCGCTCATCAACGATGTTGCGGCGTTTGCCCAGGGTCGCTACGAGGCCGTGATCGTGTTCGACGGTGCGGGCAATATCTCCAGCGAGCGCCCCAACCTGCCGGCCCGTGGCGTGCGTATCGAGTTCTCGCCGACGGGCGTCTCTGCCGATACCGTGGTGCAGAAGCTCTGCATCGAGGCGCGCGAGGAAGGTCGCGCGTGCTCCGTGGTGTCGAGCGACGGCACGATCCAGGCCGTCGTCATGGGCAAGGGGGTCACGCGCATCTCGAGCCGCATGCTGGTGGACGAGATCAAACAGATCGACAACGACGTTCACGAGGCAGAGGAAGCTCCGCAGATCAAGATGACTCTGGGCAGTCGCCTGAGCCCCGATGCCCTGGCAAAGCTCAAGGCCCTGCGCGGACGGTAGGGGATTATCCATAGAGACCCGTTTCCCAATTGGCCGGCCCGTTGATTTGTAATCAATGGACCGTGGGTTGCCGTCGCCAAAACGAATAGTTTTTGGTTTTGGCGAACAGATAAAACTATTCGTTCTGGCGAATAGTTTTGAGATGTGGTCGGTCGAAGGGCCAGTTGCGCCCCATCCTCAATTCCTTTATCCTTAACAGGCTTCGCGCGAAAGCGCCAAGTGTGCCAGTGTGGCGCAACGGTAGCGCAACTGATTTGTAATCAGTGGGTTGCAGGTTCGATTCCTGTCACTGGCTCCATGAAAGAAAAAGCAGGTCAGATGGTATTTTCCTCTGGCCTGCTTTCTTTTATATCGCCGCCGTGTGCAATAGGCTGTGCAACGAAATGTGCAATAAAAGCCGTTTTGGGCTGATTATCAATTCTCGTTGATTTCACAAACTCATCACGTAATTACAATTGCCCTTTTCGACATTTTTTGGAGTCGAGTTCGTGCAGCTTTCGATCAATCTTGCGCTGATCGCGCTTTTCGGCCTGAACTTTGCGGCGTTCACGCTCCTCGTGAGTCTTCGTACAAAAGGAGCTCTGCTTATTAGTCTCTCGCCTTGGCTTTGAGAGTTCTTTCTGAGCAGCTTCTGCGCTTGTCAGCGCGTGCATCGTTTGCTGACGAATTTTGTAGGGACGCTTGCAGAGGTCGCAGATACGCCAAGACTGATCGCTTTGAAGGTACTCAAGAAGTTGGATGCTAAACGCTCTAGTCAAACTTCCTACGGGCTGTTTTCTGGACTCTAAGCTAATGCTGGCTATTCTTCGGAGTGTTGGATTCTGAATGAGATGGGTCTCCTCCGGATACGGTGAGATAGAGAGATCCAAAAAAGCGGCAAGCTGCTTTTCGATGGATTCAAGGTTATGGGATGCCGAAACTCTTGCTGCAAGAATACCCAGAGGCAGCTCGCTTTCGTTGGTGTCCAAATATATCTTTGTGGGCATTTGGAAGGTAGTGAAAAGCTGACCGACTTTTTTCTCGATCTTGTCACTGTTCGGCAGCTTCTTTAGAAGTGGGATTGCCTTGTCATATGCCTTTGGACCAAAGGCGGCCTTGCATGAAAAAAGAAGGGCAGCGACTTGCATGATTGCTAGGGTTGTGGTCAGATCTTCGGTCAAGATGATCTGCTCGTCCTTCTTCCGGATGCCTTTTATCAGATTTGCGATTTCTGTGCCAGCCGAACTGTCTTTCCCTTTGTAATGGTTAAACAAGGAAAACCCGAGAGTCTCTATAATATCGGAGCTTCGCGTTGAAGCATTCAACGAGTCGCTCCAACAATCAAGTCCGTCACCCACCGGGTCGTTGGAGAACTTGTCATTTGATATAAACCGCTTTTCAACAAGCTCGAACTGATTGGCGTAGGGCGACACTGGAAGACCGTATGCCTCAATAAACCGTTTGACTTCTCCGAGATCCTCCGTATTCAAATTGAGCAAAGCTCCTGTCGCAAAACCATCCGGTAAGCCATAGGCTTTATTACCTGCCTTGCATAGGAACGCATCATGTTCTGATCCGTTGATATTAACGCAAATCAGTCTTGTCCTAGGAAGCGTCCATGGAGTCGGGCTGTCAATGCTTGTGGGAACTTTTACTTTGACGGTTGCCATACCTGCTCCTTTAACTGCTGGAATACTATAAACCGCATTCTGATAAAAACAATAATTAACACCAGCCAGCAGGTCAAGTATTGTGTTCTGTATGTACTACATAAACGAAAGGAGTAGATATGGAAGACAAGGACATCAAAAAAATGAACGCTATCTCTCGCAAGGCGTGGTGTCGTGATTTGCACGCGCTGCCGTCCGCATACGTTAGTTCGCGCGATATCGTCAAGCTGCTGAACGTCTGCAAGACCAAAGCTATTCAGATTCTTAAGGCGGCCGGCGGCGTGAAGATTGCCGGCGTCTGGCGCGTGGACAAGGCCGATCTGATCTTATACCTGGCCTCTATGGAAGAAGGCAACGATGTGCTCTAAGACAATCGCCGAGGCCTTGGCAGATGCGTTGCCCGTCGACGGTACGCGCGGTTGCGCTGCGCACGCCGTCGGCGCGTGCCGTGCAACCGAGCGTACCGTCGACCGTGGCGACACTGCAACTATCTCAAGCGAGGAGGACCGGATGGACGTGACGAACAATATGAATGTTGATCCATCCTCGATATCAAGACGGTCATTAGTGCTGAGGAGTACAAGCGACTGGCGGGTAAACACGACGTTTAAGTTAGATATCTGAGGTGGGATGCTTTGACGTTGCACTGGCCGACCATTGCGTACCTTAATGTGGTATCTTTTTTTATGGCCAAGGAGCACCTGGACTTGTTCGATGGGCATGCCTTTGTCGATTGCCTTTGTGGCAAGCGTTCTTCTGAACTTATGAGGGTGGACCCTTTCTAAATCAAGCTCGCGCCCCAGTTTTCTAAGCAACGCCTCGACGCCGCCAATTTACAGTCTCTCGTGTGGCGCCTTGCTCGATACGAAGACGGCTTCCGAGCTGCCCATTCGGGTGGACGGGTAATTCTCAATATGGACTTTAGTCTTTGCATCAAAATAGACGATGCGGTTCTTATTGCCCTTGCCGTGTACGATGCACTCCCGATTGATGGTGTCGATGGGGTTCCTGTCCAACGAGACGAGTTCGCCTACACGCATGCCGGTAGAGCGCAACAGGTCGATCAGGGCAAGGTTTCGGGGCGACCCGCAGTTATCGCAAAGAATCTCGCGACTTCGTCGCCATACGTTTCTCTTATGGGTTGCGGAGCCTTGACTCTTTTAATGCGTCTGACCGGGCTTTTGATGATATGGTCTTCGTCTTCGAGCCATGAGTAGAAGCTTGAGATGATTCTTCGGACGTTGTTGACGGTGACGTGAGTGACGCCGGCTTTTTGCTGATAGTTGGAAAGATAGGACTTAATTTCTTCGGTTCCCAAGTCGCAAGCTGGCGTATCGAACGATTCAAGCTTTTTTGATGGCGGCTTCGTAGTAGAAGATGGTCCTATCCGAGCAGCCTTCGAGGCGTTTTGCAGACATAAATAGATCTAGGAATGATTCGCTTTCAAACTCGCAGCCGTCTTCAGCTAGCTGGCTTTCATCGAAAGGGCAGTGCGATAAAACTTTTTCGAGTTGGCGGCCCTGCCGTGTGGTCAGGTAGGGGAGCATGAAGCGGGTAATTTCTCTGGCTGTTTTCGCGAAATCCATAGAGACGTCCTTCCTCGCACGGTGCGTGAAGCTATTTTCCTTTGTTCACTCGTGCGTTACGGAGGGAATGCCGGGTGGCACCTCCGCTACGCCGCGTCAAGGGGGCCCATGAGACCCCGCACAAACCTCCGCTCCGCTCCGGTTGGTGGAGGTCGTCATGGACCTCCCTTGACCCGTCTTCGCTCCGGTGCGGCTTTGCAGGGAGCAAAGCCGACGACGACGCGCGGCGTCGCCATTCGGCTTTGCCCGCAGGGGCGAGATGTTGAGGGCAGGTTGCCCGGAACGGAGGAAGACATGCAGCAGCTGATGACCGAGGAAATCGCCAAGACGGTGCCGAGGCTCTACGGGCAGGACGGGGCGGAGGACCCCACGGTCTACGCCCACTACTTCTCGTGCGTGAACGGATGGGACTGGTGGCTGCTCGAGTTCGACGGAACGGATGAGGCGTTCGGCCTCGTCGAGGGCTACGACGACGAGCTGGGCTATTTCAGTCTCAAGGAGATGGCCGAGCTGAATCGCTCGATGGGGTTCGCCGTCGTCGAGCGCGACGAGCACTTCTCCCCGAAGCCGCTCAGCGCCGTCAGGATGGAGGAGGTAACTCCATGGGGATGTTCGAGTACGGTGTCGTAGGTTGCCCTAGCGAGGTTTCGGGCGAGGCAAACGAGTTGACGGTCGTCATTGAGTACGAGACGGAACTCGAGGGAGGGGCGTATGAGGTGGGCGTTGCGCTGGAAGGGTCGCCCGGGCTCGAGCGGCTCGTCTCGGAGGTGCGCGGCGAGGCTGACGCCATGGTGGGGAACGAGGGCGGATGGGCTGCCGTCCGCATAGGGTTCGGCGACGTGGAAAGCATCGACTGCGAGAGCGGTCGGACCGCGTACATCGCCGGAGGGGAGTGAGTTGCATCAACAGAGCGTGGGCGCGCCAATGGCACGCCCACGCCGGTTTTCCGGGGATGCCTCGCGCCATCCCCGCACCTCTGCGCGCCAAGGGGCTGCTACCCCTTGGAACCTTGCTTGAGGCGGCTCGGAGGCGCGCAGCGAGTTTTGGGATTTATGCGCTTACCGCCGTCGGATTCCAGTTCGGCATATAAACGCTCTGACCAGGAATTCGATGACGGACACTATTTCGTGGATCCGCATCCCGGACACTTGTACCCGGTGGTTACGGTCTCGTCCCATGTCGCGCTCACCTGCACCTGTTCATCCCATGCTACTTCGTCGCACCGCAGGAACAAGTGTAGTATGCCGCAGAATCTGTAATCGTAACCGTTTCCTCCCATGCCGCAGAATCTGTTACGGTATTGTATACCGTATGATATGCGCCACACGCTTTATTGCCTGCCATAAGTGCATTATACGCATGAGCTTGTTCATTGCCCGTGATATCTGCTCCGCAGCCGTTGCAAATTGAGCGCTCTTCCGTATGGGTAACTGCGGGATGGTACACCTTCTCCGTATGAGTCACCGCAGGATGGTAGATATCATACTTATGAACATGCGCCGGGGTGTCATCCTTTTTCGATGAACTGCCTGAATTGGTGTTTGAGCCGGAGTTGCTGCTGTTGCCGCCACTCGGCTTGCTATCGGATTTTCCTTCGTCTTTCTTGGAAGATGAATTGCTCTTGTTTCCAGAATTATCGGAGCTGCCTGTGGCCTTCCCATCATCCTTCTTGCCGTCGGAGGTCTCTGGTGCCTTCGCGTCGGACTTCTCTTCCTTGGCGGTCTCCTGAGCCTTCTCGGTCTCTTTCTCGACGGCATCGGTATCGGCGTTCGGGTTCTTCTTGATGTTGTCCTCGAACTTCTTCACGACCTCGGCACCCTTGTCCCCGGTCAGGGTGGAATCGCCCTTCTTCACGGCTTCCGCAACGTCCTTGGCAATGGCTGTCAGGTCATCCTTCGTCATCTTGTCCGCATCCACCTTTTCGAGCGTGATGACGGTACCGTTCGTTTTCTTGTCATCTTTCCCGACCTTGACCTTACTGGACGCGGCCTTATAGGTAGAGCCGTCCGCGTTCACCGGCGGGATGAGGGTGACGGTGTAGGTGCCGGACTTGCCGACCCTCACGGTCACCTGCTTGTTCGCGGCGATGGCGGTGTAAAAGTCTACTTCCCCATCCGCATCCTCTATATGGGCGATGACGGGCGTGGAAGTGTCCGCATCCCATCCCTCGGCCTTCACCTCAAGGACGAGCTCCATGTCCTGCTTTTCATCGTCCTTTGGCTGGGACACCGCAGGGGCGTTCGCTTTGCCCGTCACTCCGGCATGTGTGACGGCATACCCGCCGCCGCCGACGAGAAGCGCCGCGCAGAGGATTCCTACACCAGCCGCGCAGACCTGCTTGCGGGAGAGCTCGCGTCCGAAGAGCATAAGCGGCTTCTTAGCGTTCTCCTCTTTTGTCGAATCAACAACCTTCGGGATTTCGGCGGTCTTGTCTGTCGGGGCACCCTCGGTCTCGATGCTGCTGTCGTTAAACATATTGCTGTCATTCTTCATTTCTGTCAGTCTTTTCCGTCTCATAGGAAGTTTTCCTGCTCTCTATCTATCCAATTACTGGTAGACCTCTACACCAACATGCCCCATAGGACATGCACGAGGATGACCGTCATCCATTTGCCGTAGTAGAACAGCCTATCGGGCAGCGTCGCCATCGAAAGGCGCTCGATGCGCTTCTTAGACTCTTCTACCATCGAATCAATGACCTTCCTGCTCCTTGCGGTCACCTCTTCGACGTTCTTTATGGTCATCTCTCCCGCCTTCTGTTGGGCGTTCGCAACTCCCATGAGCGCCATCTGATTCGCCTGATGCTGTGCGTCCGCCGCGCCGTTTCTCAGCTTCTCGACCTTCTCGGGCACATCCTTCATCTCCGAAACCGTGCCGCGCGTTTCTCTTGCTATGCGTTCGTTGCTCCGGCGCTGCTCGGCGATAAGGTTTTCCAGCTTCTTCACGGTTCCGATGAGGTCGGTCTCGTCGTTCTCGTCCTCAATCTTTCGTCCGGCGTTTCTAGCATTATGGGAAAGAAAGGATGCCTATCGACTTCTTTCCATGACAGCTCTTGTGCTTCCCATCTCTCTTGTAGGGAAGGAATCTGCGCCTGCTACTTCGTCGCACCGCAGGAAGAGCACTTGTACCCGGTGGTCACAGTCTCATCCCATGCATCGCGCACCTGCACCTGCTCGTCATAGGCCGCTTGGTCGGTCACAGTTTCAGAATACCCTTGCTTTACAGTCACATAGATAGAGTGATAGCTTCCGCAATTACCACCATTCATAAGAGAGTTGTTAATATGTCCCCATGGGTCTGACGTAATATCCGCACCGCACTGGTTGCAGATATAGTGTTCCTCCGTTACCGGGTCATGCCATACCTGATGCGTCACCGCGTCATGGTGGACGGTCTTGTACTGAGCGTCGTGATGGACGGTCTTTGTCTGGGCTACCCAGTTGTGCTGATGCGCCGGGGCGTCATCCTTTTTCGATGAGCCGCCTGAATTGGTGTTCGAGCCGGAGTTGCTGCTGTTGCCGCCGCTCGGCTTGCTGTCGGTCTTCCCATCGTCCCCCTTGCCACCGGTGGTCTCCGGTGTCTTCGCATCGGACTTTTCCTCCTTGGCGGTCTCCTCGGCCTTCCCGGTCTCCTTCTCGACGGCATCGGTATCGGCGTTCGGATTGCTGCCGATATTGGTCTGGAAGATGTTGACCACCCTCACGCCGCGCTCTCCGGTCAGGGTAGAATCGCCCTTCTTCACGGCTTCCGCGACATCCTTGGCGATGGCTGTCAGTTCATCCTCCGTCACCTTGTCCGCATCTACCTTCTCAAGCGCGATGACGGTGCCGCCCGCCTTCCCATCGGTCTTCACGGCAGCGATCTCACCGGACGCGGCCTTGTAGGTGGAGCCGTCGGCGTTCACCGGCGGGATGAGCGAGACATTGTAGGTACCGGTCTCGCCGACCGTTACGCTCACCTTCTCGTTGGCGGCGAAGGCGGTGTAGAAGTCCACCTCGCCGTCCGCGCCCTCGATATGCGCGACGACGGGCGTGGATGTGTCGGCATCCCATCCCTCGGCCTTCACCTCAAGGGAGAGTGCCATGTCCTGCTTCTCATCGCCTGCCTTCTGGGACACCGCAGGAGTGTTCGACCCTACTCCCCATCCGGCATGTGCAAGCGCATAGCCGCCGCCACCGATGAGGAGCGCGGCGCAGACAAGCCCGGCACCAGCCGCGCAGACCTGCTTGCGGGAGAACTCGCGTCCGAAGAGCATAAGCGGTTTCCTTTCTTCTTTTCCTCTGCACCCCCGCTATGCGTTCGCGTCAAGCTGACGCTTGAGATTCGATACCTTCAACCACTGGAGAAGGAAGGCAAAGGGCGCAAATGCAGCCGGGATGGAAAGAAAAAGCGTCGCTATGAGGAGCAGTCCGAGAGCGTTGCCCCAAACGAACAGCCTTGAGCGCTTGATTGCACGCCATGCGGCAATGTAGCCAGCAGGTACCGTGCCGACATAGAACCCGGTAAAGGCTGTTGCAGCCAGCAGGACGGGAACGAGTGCAACGATTCCAATTGGACCCGTCTGAGTTATCAGGGCAGGGGAATTAACGAGAAGCAAAAGGAAAACAACTACCGCCGTTATCGCCCCGACGATATAGAGGAACTTCTTCATCAAATCGAAGACTCGTTTTTCCTCATCATATTCGGCGCGAATCGCCATAGCGTTGTCTTGGTATATCGGGTGTTGATAGGTTCGCATGGTATGACCTTCTTTCTAATGTTCTGTATGCAAGTTCTTTAGAAGTTGCAGTTGCCTGTCCGGGCGGAGTCCTCGACCAAAGGGTTTTGCGATATATGCATAGTCGCTGGGGAAGTCCAATGAGAGCATATCGTCCGTCACTTTCGGAATCTCCGTATCCACCATGGTTCCTTTCTGGTTGCAATGCCCCAATATTTGCATTGTATTTCAAATTGTCACTTATATAGGTGTGACTTATATAGGGTTGGCCTGAATCATTGACACCGGTGGATAGGAGGTGCCGATGACTGAGCTTGACCCCAAGATGCGCGTGGGGCTTCGCATTAAGGAGCTGAGGGGCGAGCTCGGCATGAGCCAAGAGGCCTTCGCATACTCCATCGAGATGTCTCGCACCTATTTCGCCGAAGTCGAGACAGGCAAGCGAAACGTGTCTATCGAGAATATCGAGCGCATCGCAGGCGGGCTTGGCGTCTCTCTGAGAGGGTTTTTCGATTCAGATCTGTTCGATGGTTAGTTCGGCTGCCGGCTTCTGACGTCATTTAAAAGTGCCCCGGTGGTAATCGCCGGGGTACTTTTCTAAAGAGGGGATTCGGCGGCGGCCGCTTCAGCGCGGATGCGCTGTTCGGCCTCTTCGAGGTCCCTGATAATCCTTCTCAGCGCCATGCAGCAAAAGAGCATCGACTCATGAAGGCAGGCGAGCTCGTAAACGATATCCTCGAGTTCCATATGGCTCCTATCGAAAAGTGAATAGCGTCTCTAATGGTTCCGATGCTGGACGTGGGCTGCCGGCGTCCGCCGCGAATCGGCCTCGGCCCCGCGGCCGGGTGGCACCTCCGCTACGCCGCGTCAAGGGGGCCCATGAGACCCCGCACAAACCTCCGCTCCGCTCCGGTTGGTGGAGGTCGTCATGGACCTCCCTTGACCCGTCTTCGCTCCGGTGCGGCTTTGCAGGGAGCAAAGCCGACGACGACGCGCGGCGTCGCCATTCGGCTTTGCCCGCAGGGGCGAGATGTTGAGGGCAGGTTGCCCGGAACGGAGGAAGACATGCAGCAGCTGATGACCGAGGAAATCGCCAAGACGGTGCCGAGGCTCTACGGGCAGGACGGGGCGGAGGACCCCACGGTCTACGCCCACTACTTCTCGTGCGTGAACGGATGGGACTGGTGGCTGCTCGAGTTCGACGGAACGGATGAGGCGTTCGGCCTCGTCGAGGGCTACGACGACGAGCTCGGCTACTTCAGCATCAAGGAGATGGCCGAGCTGAACTGCCAGATGGGGTTCGCCGCCGTCGAGCGCGACGAGCACTTCTCCCCGAAGCCGCTCAGCGCCGTCAGGAGGAGGTAGCTCCATGGTCACGGTCGAGTTCGACTTCATGGGCGAGGCGGACCGCCTCGCCCTCGTGGCCGGGGAGTACGTGGGCGGCGGCCTGGCCGTCCTCCTCCTCGACGCCACGAACCCGCGCTCCGATGGTTACATGGCCGAGTGGGGCGTGCTCACGGCGGACGTGCCGTCGGCGGCCGAGTGGTGCCGCGGGCGCGGCAACGTCGCCATCGACGCCGCGGTGCCCGCGGCGCTCCTCGAGGCGCTCGAGGCCGCCGGCATGCTCCGCATGGCCGGCCGCTCGGCGGCGTCCGGGATGGCCCGCTACCCGCTCGCCACGGTCTCCGGGCGCGCCCTCGCCGGCAGTGGCGGCCAGCTCGAGACCCTCGAGGAGACGCTCGGCTCGACGGTCGTCGTCGAGTACGAGACGGGCGGCGACGGTGGCGCGTTCGAGGTGGGGACCGCGCCGGCGGGCTCGGCCGAGCTCGAGCGACTCATCGCCGCCGCGAGGTCCGAGGCCGACGCGCTGGCGCTCGCCGGCGGATGGGCCGCCGTCCGGGTCGGTTTCGGGGACGCCGAGACCATCGACTGCGAGACGGGCCGGACGGTCTACGTCGCAGAGCGAAATTGAGAGGAGCGGGAGCGCGGTCCAGATGGGCCGCGCTTTTCGTTGCAGAGAATACGGAACTCCCACCGTCCAAGTGCCTTGGACGGTGGGAGCAGGATAAGGGCGCACTACGGGCGCCCGGGATTTTGCGGCGCAACTCGGCGTGCCGAGTTCGTTTCCGCTGGCAGCGTGGGCAGATAAAACGAAAGACCGCCGCGGCCCGCCGTCATACGCGCCTCGCGTGGCGTAGGACGGCGGGCCGTTTTCGCAGACAGGGCCGTATGACGCATCAGAACCCGTCGGGCGCGGCGGACACCTTGCGCTTCCTGCTGCTGGATGGAGACCCCTTGGGCTTTTTCGGCTTCTCCGGGATGCGCCATACCGGTGCCGGGGCGGCGTTGCGAGCCTCCCCCTCGAGCGCCCGCGCGAGCAGCGCGCCCTCGGCCTCCGGTGACGTGATGCCGAGCAGCGGCCCCAGGAACGTCTCGGTGATGTCGCGGCTGGCGAGCGCCATCGGGCCCTCAGTGTCGATCACGAGCGCGCCGTTCTCGCGCGCGCTCCAGGCCATGAGCTCCGACGGGGTGATCAGCGGCCGCCGCGCCACGGAGAACGACTTTCCGGACGAGGAGCTCTGCGTCCCCTTGGTGGAGCTCTGCCCGGTCGTCTTGACGCTGTAGTCGCCGAGGCGCTTGCTGATCTCCTCCGCCTCGCCGACGGACTCTACCGAGAAGACGACCTGGGTGCCGAGCAGCGCCAGCAGCGCGTCCGACTCGGCCCTCGAGTAGCCGCACCGCGCCTCGAGCAGATGGGTGTTCTGGAGCACGAAGACGACGTGCAGCCCGATGCTGCGGACCTCCGCGAGGTCGCCGAGGAGCCTGGGGATCTTGGGGACCCCGGATCCCTCATCGATGGCGAGCAGGGTTTCCGCCGGCAGCCTGCCGCCGGACAGGCGCGCGGTCTCGCGCAGCGCCGACAGCGCCTGCGAGAAGATGCACGAGACGAGCGAGCCGCGGTCGCCGCGGTCCGTCGCGCTGGCGATGTAGAGGATGGTGGGCCTGCGCCCGACCGATGCGAGGTCGACCTCGCCGTCCCAGAGCATGCGGCTGACGTCGTCGTCGCAGAAGGCCATGAGGTAGTTGCGTGCGGTGGAGACGAGCGCCTCGCCCCCGCCGCCGTTCGACGAGGCGACGAGGAGGAACTGGCGCGCCGGGTTTCCCGCCGGCAGGTCCGCGGCGAGCTCCTCCAGCGACTTTACCGCACTCTTCCCGTCGCGGGGCTCCAAGAGCGCGAGCACGGTCGATAGGTTCCGCGCGCCGTCGGGGATCCGCCCGTCCGTTATCACGAGCAGGCAGAGGCCGGTCAGCAGGTTGCGGCTGGCGTCCGTGAAGAACCTCTGGCCCGAGGAGAAGGCGTCGGGCACGATAGCGGAAGACAGCTCGCGGAGCTCGGCCACAGCGCCTGCGACGCCCTCGGTCCCGAGTGCCGCGATGGCGCGGTCGAGAGGGTTGAACCTAGCCGACTTGACGGGCTCGTCGAGCCGGATGGCGACGACCTCCATCCCGGCCCTCCTGGCGAGTGGCTCGGTCCATGCGCGGATCTCGGACTTCGGGTCGTGGACGATGACGGATGTCGGGATCCCGTGGGCGTTGCGGTCGATCGCCGCGGCTATCGATGGTGCCAGAGCGCGCCTGGTCTTGCCGGCGTTGCTGCCCGCACGTATCAGGCTGTGGACGGCGGGGACCGTCGCCAGGCCGTCACCGACGGAGCCCGCCACGATCACTCCCTTTGCGGCCTCGCGGCCGTCCCATACGGGGCACCTCCTCGCGACCCTGGAGGGCCTCGATTCGAGCCAGGCGTCCCCGTGCGTGCGCGTGGGCGCGCGGTCGCCGGCGAACGTCCCGTCGTGGAGTCTCGCCCATGAACGGCCCCACGAAATGAGGCCGAGAACGAGGATGGAGGCCGCGACGAGCGCGAGTGCTGCGAGCAGCTCGCCTGCCTCGCCCGACGCCGCCGCGTCGGCGGCCGCCTCGAGGGGGCCGCGGAAGACGTAGGCGGGCTCGGGGCCCGGGTCGGCCGTGGGCAGTCGCAGCAGGACGGAGAGGCCCGAGATGAGGGATGCGGTCCACCATCTGGCGTAGTCCCAGGCGCTGGCGCTCGCGACGCAGGCGATGCCGGCGGCGACGCCGTGGCCCGCAAGCGTGCGGACGAGCTCCCTTCTCATGTCGCGGTTGAAGGATTTCGGTTTCATCTCGTGATCGTCCTCTCTATCCTGTTTGCTATCTTCAGCGCGGGGACGCTCGACGGCCCGGTGCCGCCGGAGGCGAGGACCCTCAGGGTCGCGGCGATGAGTTTCAGCGCCCTCTCGCCGGCCTCGTCTCCCGTGTCGCGTCCTCTGTCGTCCCGTGTGGCTTCCCTGGCGACCAGGGTCGCCATCGCGGCGGCGCGCCCTAGGGCGGTACCTGCCGACGGGGCGCGCCTGAATGCCCGGTCCGCCGTGGGACACCCCCTGAGGTCTGCCGGCTCGAGGGTCCGGCCGCGTGCGGCCTTTCGCGTGATCCTTTCGAGGCGCGTCTTCGGGATGCAGGCCCGGGCCTCGGTGGCGAGTCCGGCTTCCCGCCGCCTCTCCGTCGCGGGGCCGGTTTGGGGCGCGGCGCGTCGTGTCGGCACCTCCTCGCGAGCCGGCGTTCTGTCCGGGACTATGACCCGCAGCGCTGCGTTCTCGCACCGGAGGCCGAGGTCGGTGGCCGCCTTGTGGACGTAGGTGTCCCGCACCTCCCCGGTCAGGCACTTGAGACAGGCGCACCTCTCGACCGCCTTCCTGTGGCGGTCCAGCGCGCCGGCGAGCTCGGGGGAGTCGGATGCCGCCCGGTCGAGGGCATCCCTCAGCGCGGCGGAGGCCTCCGGGTGGAAACGCCTGAGGTGGGCGGCCTCGATCCTTCCGTCCGGCGGCAGCTCGATATCGAAGCGGTTCCGGTCGATGCGGGCGACGGCGTCCAGCGCGGCCTCCCTCGCAAGGTCGCGCTCGATGTGCGCTTCCCGCAGCAGCGGTGCCATGGCCTTCGAGGAGATCTCGAGCCTGGCCGCCTCCATCTTCCCCTTTGGCAGCAGGGAGTTCCAGTCGCCCGAGCGGTCGACCGTGAGGATGTGGACGTGGTGGCTCGTGCCGTTGATGTGCATCGCCGCGTAGAACTCCACGCGGCTCTCGGGCACGCCGGTCATCTCGGAGAAGAGCCTCGGCCACTCGGAGCGCACCAGAGCCTGCCACGCATCCAGGCGGTCGAGGCCGACACCAGGGGCGATGTCGTTCGGGACCGTGACGATGGTAGTCAGGACCGCGCCGCCGTTTTCCGCGATGGCGCGCCTCGCCTCGGCGACGGCGACCGGGCCGCCCGCGCCCCAGAGGCCGCCGGCCGAGCCGGTCCTGTTCGCGGCGTAGGCGGCCAGGCCGTCCACGCCGAGCCTCCTGCCGTCGGCCTCGCTGACCTCGATGACGACGCCGCGGCGGGTGCCGGCGTATGCCGCCAGGCCCGCGGCGGACGCCCTCGCGGACGCCCCCGCGCGGACGACGGAGTGGTTGACGATGACGGGCGGGCTAGCCATCGGCGCGCTCGCGCGCGTGGAGCTTCACCTCGTCGATGCGGCCGAGGCCGGCGCGGCTGAGCTCGCCGGCCTGCGCGAGGTAGTTCTTCCAGATGTCCGCGACGGAGACGTCGTCGAGCGAGGCGTAGGAGGCCTTGAGGACGTCGGCCGACATGAGGCCGGCCATGATGGCGGCGGTCATGGGGCGCGAGAGGACCGCGGCGATGCGGTCCTCGGTGGCGTCGAGCTTGCGCTCGATGTCGAGTGCGGCGACGTCCATGCGCGCGTCGACGACGCCGCGGATGAAGCCCGCGACCTCGTTGCCGTAGAGGTCGAGCTCCTCCGCGGCGAGCGCCGAGCGCAGGAGAGAGCGGATCTCGTCGCTGACGTTGGAGTTGTCGAGCTCCGCCCGCGTCTTGAGGGCGGTGTAGAGCTTGTGGTCGATTTTTACGCTGATGGTTTTGGTTTCGTCCATAGGGTCTCCTCATAAAAACAGGGGGCCGTTTGGCCCCCTGTGGTGTCTATTCGTCTTCCGTGTGTGTAATCGGATAGCCTTTTGGCGCTTTAGCCGCCGGCAAGGGCGTATATGCGATGAGCTCGTTTTTCATTCGGACGGCATCGAAATCAATCAACTCTGCAATTAGTTCAATGGGTCCGGCGCTGGATTTGTTAATGCCCATGTTTGCTCCGAGCTCAGTTGGTCTTAGCCGGCGCTCGCTACATTCAGTTGACGCCGATGTAGCTAAGAACGCTGTCGCGATTGATGCGCCACAGCTTCCCGCACTTCACGGCTTTGAACGTTCCGTTCTGGCAGAGCCTGTAGACGGAGCGGTCGCTGATACCGAGCAGGTGGGCGACAGGCATCGGATCAACGATGTCTGGCATCGTGCGAAAAGCATCAAGAGTGATGCGTTTGCTCTCAACTTCCATTTCGACCTCCTTTCTGTCTGCTGCCGTCTCTTTGAGATCTAGTCTGGAGCGTCTTGGGCGACGGATTCAAAAACGCGGTCATGGCGGACGATACGGACCCGATGGACTGAAATGACTTACTACGGGAAGGTATAGGAAAGGCCGCGATGCAGTATCGCGGCCTTCGATTAGGTCCTATCCAGCTTTTGGATACAATGAAGCGCTCTTATAAAGGCGTCCTAGGGCGTTCATTGCCGATGCAGTTGCCTTCGGGTCGGCGCTGGCGTATCTATCTAGGGTCATGGAGGCTTTGGAGTGACCCATCAGGCTTGCGAGCGTTCTTGGGTCTACGCCGTTGGCGACAGCGTATGTTGCGAAGCTGTGTCTTAGGTCATGGAAGGTCACCGTGTTCCTATTTAATACTCCATGAAGGTTTAGCGCCTTGGAGAGCGCACGCCACGCGTCATTGACCCTAGGCGGCTTGAGGAACGAACCGTCGGGAAAGCCCAGCACGAACATCTCCCCGCTGAATTCAGTCCCAAGCCTGGTGCATTCTTCTTCCATGTTTCGCTTGCGCGCGGCTAGATCGTGCATGAGGTCCTCCGGGCAATTCGGAATTGTCCGTCTACTGCTGACGCTTTTGGGGCCTTTGATGTAGAACTCGGTGTCGGTGTGCCCGATTGCGGCTTCCACGCGAATCGAGGAATGGGAAAAGTCGACACATTTCCACTTCAGGGCGCAAAGTTCACCTCGACGGAGTCCTGTATACAGGGCGATTTTCGCGGCTAGAATTGCCGGGACATCTATGGATGCGTTGAGGGTGTTTAGGACGCGCACTCTTTCCCTTCCGGTAAGTGAATTCGGTCGTCCGTAGTTGGCATCCTCGTTCTTGGGAACCTTGGCCCATGCGGCAACATTTTCCGAGACTAGCTTTTTCCTTAGCCCGTATTTCAATGAGCCCCTCAACAGCCTAAGGGAATTGCATGCAGTTGATCTCGCATGCTTCTTTGCCATTACGCTGACCCATTCCTGAACGTCTTCTTCAGTCAGATCCTCTAGGGGGATGCTGCCAATATAAGGTTCGATGTTTCGGCGGAGCATGCCTGAATAGCCGGTTGCGGTTGAACGCGCGATGTCGGCGCACTCCATTGTTATATAGCTAGACACTAGTTCGGCGACTGAAATCGAGCTCGTTGGTTTCATTGCCTTGGCTTCCGCTTCTGCATTCAGGTGAGCGCGGATGGCCTCGGCTTCCACCATTGCAGCATCACGATGTTTATGGCTTCGACCTTTATCGCGGCCTCGATGCTCAAGAAGTTGGGTCTTCTTGCGCCAGGCTCCATCCTCGAAGTAGGGGAACTGCGCGCGCCAGCGGTCGCTCATGTACTTATATATAGATGAGGTAGCGTATTTCTCTTCCATTGTTCCTCCGTGTGCAATCACGTGTGCAATGACTGTGCAATTTGACTGTTTCGGAGACGTCTCAAGTGAGACTATAGGCGGAAAATGAAAGAAAAACGCGAGGTCACGGTCGGCATAGTCGCAGATGAACGCTAATAAACGATAAGGACACCGATGTAATCAGTGGGTTGCAGGTTCGATTCCTGTCACTGGCTCCATGAGAGTTTCGGGCTCTGTTCCTTGTGGGACAGGGCCCGTTTCTATTTATGTCGATATGTAAGCGGGTTTGACTCCCACCAAGCTTCAGGTTTGTCTCGATCTGTAACACGAAGAGGCTGAAAACCGTACTTACTGTTACAGAATGAGACGTAAGCTGGGGTATCTGCGTAATATCTCAATCTGTAACAGATAGGGGAGGAATAACCCTCTTACTGTTACAAATCGAGATGAAAACGGTGAAGTCCCTGGTCTACTTGATCGAGCGAGGATTATCGGACGTACGAGCGTGGAAAATCTCCCGCCTGGAGAATGAGCGTGGATAATCTGCCACTTTGGGCCCAGTGGCACGTCAAAAGTGGGAGATTATCCACGCTCGATTTCAAACGGGAGAAGATCCACGCTCGATCTATCCAGGGAAGCCCGATCTCGACCTATATATAGGTGCAAATAAGCCGTTATCGAAGTGATATTCTGCAGGCTCACTCCACTACGCCAAAGTGTTCCCTCGGGAAATGTCACCGCTACATGCAAATTCACCGTCCTTCATATCCAAACTCAACAAAACCGCAGGTCAAAGGTATATAGATACGCCCGGCACCGTGTATCTAGAGGTTTTCGTTGACAGCCCCCAAGGTTGCATCGTATTATCTTTTTCGTTCGCGGGGGCGGCGGTCCAAAAGACCAAAGAACCTGCGGATACTTGAACGATTGGGAGTTTGCCCGAGTGGTTAATGGGGACGGGCTGTAAACCCGTTGGCTCTGCCTACATAGGTTCGAATCCTATAGCTCCCACCCGTCAAGTGCCTGTATAGCTCAGTCGGTAGAGCACTTCGTTGGTAACGAAGAGGTCACCAGTTCAAGTCTGGTTGCAGGCTCCATCCGGCGGTGTAGCTCAGTTGGTTAGAGCACACGGTTCATACCCGTGGCGTCACTGGTTCGAATCCAGTCACCGCTACCATAGGTAACACGGTGGCTTCTCAATAGTATGTTGAGAGGCCACTATGGTATAAAGGCAAAGTCCCGTCCGGGGACGACCTGTTTAGAGGAGGGCTTTATGGCCAAAGAGAAGTTTGAGCGCACTAAGCCGCATGTTAACATCGGCACCATTGGTCACGTCGACCACGGCAAGACCACGCTGACCGCTGCCATCACCAAGGTTCTCTCCGAGACCGAGGGCTGCAAGGCTGACTTCACTGCGTTCGAGAACATCGACAAGGCTCCCGAGGAGCGCGAGCGCGGCATTACGATCTCCGTCTCCCACGTCGAGTACGAGACTGCTGCCCGTCACTACGCTCACGTTGACTGCCCGGGCCACGCTGACTACGTTAAGAACATGATCTCCGGTGCTGCTCAGATGGACGGCGCTATCCTGGTCATCGCCGCTACCGACGGTCCCATGGCTCAGACCCGCGAGCACATCCTGCTCGCCCGTCAGGTCGGCGTTCCCTACATCGTCGTCTTCCTGAACAAGTGCGACATGGTCGACGATGACGAGCTCATCGACCTCGTCGAGATGGAGACCCGTGAGCTCCTCTCCGAGTACGATTTCCCCGGCGACGACATCCCCGTCATCCGTGGTTCCGCTCTGGGCGCTCTCGAGGGCGACGCCAAGTGGATGGACGCTATCCGCGAGCTCATGAACGCCGTCGACGAGTACATCCCGACGCCTGCTCGTAACAACGACCTCCCGTTCCTGATGGCCGTTGAGGACGTTATGACCATCTCCGGCCGTGGTACCGTTGCTACCGGCCGTGTCGAGCGCGGTGAGCTCAAGCTCAACGAGCCCGTCGAGATCGTCGGCATCAAGGATACCCAGAACACCGTCGTTACCGGTATCGAGATGTTCCGTAAGTCCATGGACTTCTGCGAGGCTGGCGACAACGTCGGTCTGCTGCTCCGCGGCATCAAGCGCGAGGACATCGAGCGCGGCCAGGTTCTCTGCAAGCCCGGTTCGGTTACCCCGCACACCAAGTTCACCGGCGAGATCTACGTTCTGACCAAGGAGGAGGGCGGCCGTCACACCCCGTTCTTCGATGGTTATCGTCCTCAGTTCTACTTCCGTACCACCGACGTTACCGGTACGGTCAAGCTCCCCGAGGGCACCGAGATGGCTATGCCTGGTGACCACATCACCATCGAGGGCGACCTCATCCACCCGATCGCCATGGAGGAGGGTCTGCGCTTCGCTATCCGCGAGGGTGGCCACACCGTCGGTTCGGGCATCGTCTCTACGATCATTGAGTAAATTAGCTCTCTGATAGTTGACTTAGAGAACCCGGCACTTATTTGGGTGCCGGGTTCTTTTCTGCAATGGATATTGAGCCGTTGCTGGTGTCGAGAGGATCAATAATGGTCCTGGTTGCACCGTCGATTAGCTCTCGATGGCTTCATTGATGTGTTCCAAATATGAATGGATCCACCGAGAACCAATTGATTCGAGGTTTTCATTGACAGCACTTACGTGGAGCTGATAAAGTAACAACTCGTGCCCGTACGGGGCGGAAATGAAAGGTTCAGGATACATGCGTACTCTAGTTACTCTTGCGTGCACTGAGTGCAAGCGCCGCAACTATACGACCACCAAGAACAAGTCGACCATGCCTGATCGTATGGAGATCAAGAAGTATTGCCCCTGGTGCCGTCACCACACGCTGCACAAAGAGACTCGCTAGTCTCTAGTCACATACGCCAGTAGTTCAATTGGTAGAGCATCGGTCTCCAAAACCGAGTGTTGAGGGTTCGAGTCCTTCCTGGCGTGCCAGTCATTATTCCGTAAGCTCCCACTTGGGAGCTTACGGTTTACTCATGTATAAGCGCATTGCGCGGAGGTAACCCAAATGGCCAACAAGAAGAACAAGAAGAAGGCTCAGCAGCAGGCGCCTGCCAACAACGCTGCCGCCAACTCCAAGGTTGAGGCCAAGAAGGCCGTTGCCAAGAAGAACGAGAAGGCTGCGAAGCCCAAGAAGAACGAGAAGCCTGGTTTCTTCGCCCGCACCAAGAAGTATTTCGCTTCGGTGAAGTCCGAGATGAAGCGTGTCACGTGGCCCGATAAGAAGGAGCTCGTGAACTACTCGGTCGTCGTTTGCGCTTCTCTGATCGTCGTCGGCGTCGTCATCGCTCTGCTCGATGCTGGCTTTGGCGAGGCTCTTGCTCTGTTCTCTGGATTGAGGGGCTAAACCATGTCTAAGCGTTGGTACGTCGTTCACACTTACTCTGGATACGAGAACCGCGTTAAGTCCGATCTCGAGCATCGCATCGAGACCATGGGCATGCAGGACCGTATCTTTGATATCGAGATTCCTATGGAGCGCGTCACCGAGATCAAAGAGGGTGGCAAGCGCGAGACCAAGGATTCCAAGATCTTCCCGGGTTATGTCCTGGTCCGCATGGAGATGGATGACGATGCTTGGACGTGTGTTCGCAACACGCCCGGCGTCACCGGTTTCCTAGGCGGCAACGGCAAGCCCGCTCCGCTTTCCCGTGACGAGTACAACAAGATGACTCGTCGTCCCGGTAAGGGCGATTCGCCCAAGCGCACCTCGGTTGATATTCAGGTCGGCACGTCCGTCCGCGTCACCGATGGCCCGCTTACCGACTTTGATGGCAAGGTCTCCGAGGTTAACACCGAGGCTGGCAAGCTCAAGGTCACGCTGATGATCTTTGGCCGCGAGACGCCGGTCGAGCTCGACTTTAACCAGGTCGCTGTCATCGCTTAAGTTTTCGTCCGTTCGCGCGAGCGTGCTTCTTCTGTGACTGCTCATCTCAGGAGTGCTTCTAACACGTGCGTGCTTACGATATAGCAAGTACTTCACACTCGTGATTCGAAAGGAATGACCATGGCTGAGAAGAAGGTTGCCAACGTCATTAAGCTCCAGATTCCTGCTGGTGCCGCTAACCCCGCTCCTCCCGTCGGCCCCGCCCTGGGCGCTGCTGGCGTGAACATCATGCAGTTCTGCCAGGCTTTTAACGCCGAGACGCAGGACAAGAAGGGCGACATCATCCCCGTTGAGATCTCTGTCTACGAGGATAAGTCCTTCTCCTTCATCACCAAGACCCCGCCGGCGGCTCACCTCATCAAGAAGGAGCTGAACCTCAAGTCTGGTTCCGCTAAGCCCCAGGCCGACAAGGTCGGTCAGCTCTCCCAGGAGCAGCTCACCAAGATCGCCGAGATCAAGATGCCGGACCTCAATGCCAACGACATTGACGCCGCCAAGAAGATCATCGCCGGTACCGCCCGTTCCATGGGCGTCACTATCGCTGAGTAGCGATTTATTTAGGTAATGACGGGTGCTCCGACCGGGGCGCCCGTTATATGTGTGCAATAGGGCACACGATATGATGTGGGAGGGCTCACGCCCGTTTAACCACAGGAGGTAATGCACATGGCTAAGCATGGTAAGAGCTATAACGCCGCTGCCGAGAAAATCGACCGCGCCACGCTCTACACCCCCCTTCAGGCTGCCAAGCTCATCAAGGAGCTCGACACCGCCAAGTTCGACGAGACCGTCGAGGCCCACTTCCGTCTGGGCATCGATACTCGTAAGGCTGACCAGAACATCCGTGGCTCCATCTCCCTGCCCCACGGCACCGGCAAGACCGTTCGTGTTGCCGTCTTCGCCGAGGGCGAGAAGGCCCGCGAGGCCGAGGCTGCCGGCGCCGACATCATCGGTTCCGACGAGCTCGTCGCCCAGATCCAGAAGGGCGAGATCAACTTCGACGCCGCTATCGCTACGCCGAACATGATGGCCAAGGTTGGCCGCATCGGTAAGATCCTTGGTCCCCGTGGCCTCATGCCGAACCCCAAGCTCGGCACCGTGACCATGGACGTCGCCAAGATGGTCTCTGAGCTCAAGGCTGGCCGCGTTGAGTACCGCGCCGACCGTTACGGCATCTGCCACGTGCCCCTGGGCAAGAAGTCCTTCTCTGAGCAGCAGCTCGTCGAGAACTACGCTGCCCTGTACACCGAGATCCTGCGCGTCAAGCCCTCTTCTGCTAAGGGCAAGTACGTCAAGTCCATCTCCGTGTCTTCCACCATGGGCCCTGGCGTCAAGGTCGATCCCGCTGTCCAGCGTGACTTCTTGGCTGAGTAACTGCTAGTTACTGCCTGAGCAAAGCAAGTATTGCTAAAGAAACCCGGTTCTGCCTCGTGCAGGACCGGGTTTCTTGCTATCTCGGGGTAAAACCACCTCAAAGGGGACAGTGCCCCCTTTGAGGTGGTTACCAGGGTGTTCTGGCGGTAGAGGACTCGATGGCCTCGTGGCGCTTGAGCTCGCGGCGCATGGTTTGCGAGTTGAGCCACGCTGCCTGCCAGCCACGGATGGGGTAGCGCGTCTGTTCGAGCTCAAACTGCGTATAGCCGCAGGCGTTGATGATCGTCGTTCCACACACATGCTGCCGCTCGCGCTGAAAATCGTAACCGTAGCTTTGGTGTACATGCCCATGCACCATGTAGTCGGCCCCCCAGGACTCAAGCGCTGTGTTAAAGCACTCAAACCCTCGATGCGGCAGATCATCCAGATCACCCATACCGGCGGCGGGTGCATGGGTAAGCAGAATGTCGCACCCGCCGACCATCCTAACCTTACGCGACAGCTTACGCATGCGCTTGGACATCTCGCGTTCGGTGTACATGTTGGCGCCGTCGCGATAACGCATGGACCCGCCAAGGCCCGCAATGCGAATCCCTCGGTACGTGTACACGCTGTCTTCCACGCAGATACATCCGCCCGGTGCATGACGTGCGTAGCGGTCGTCGTGGTTGCCGCGAACGTAGATGAGCGGTTTGTTGATGACGGTGACCAAAAACTCAAGATAGTCCGGGTCCAGATCGCCGGCAGACAGAATCAGGTCGACACCCTCAAAGCGCTCCTTGCGAAAGCACTCCCAAAGGCATCGTTCTTCGGTATCTGCTATGGCAAGGATCTTCATAGAGCGGTAGCTCCCGGCTCATCGTCGAGCTGCGGAATGGTGCCTACCACGTTGTCCGCCAGCCAATTCATCTCGACAATCTGCGCGCTCGGCAGTGGGGGAAAGCCCTCGATCTGCACCACGCCGTCTTGGCTATGAAGCTCGCCGCCAAATGGATTGATGGAGCCCTCGACGATGCCATTGCGGAGCAGCTGCACCAGTTTGCGCGTCTGATAGGGCAGGCCCGGAGCGTAGCGAATGTCGATGACGCCCGAGCTCATGCCATACCAGTAGTTGACGGCGCGAACCTGGCTGTCGCCACTGGTCTCATCCCAGGTGCCATGCAGCAGGCTTCGCACGATAAGCTCGTAGTATCGGCCCCAGTTCCAGACCGGCATGGCGATGCCGACGACCTTGCCATCGACCAGGCGGTGGAGTCCGTAGGCCGTAGGGTCTACGAGCGACTTTGACATGTCAGCGCCGGTCATGACGCTCTCGCCTTCGCGGCACATGGCCTCGGCAAGGCCTCCGGCGGGCACATCGCCCCAGGTCAGGATAATTTGCGCGCGGGGGTCGAGCAGCGAGGCGCCGATGGCAAAGGCGTTGATCTCGCTAAGCGCGCCCGAGGCGAAGACCGACGCGTGGTAGCCGATACGGTGGTTGTCCGCCATACTGGCGGCAAGGGCGCCCAGGAGGAACTTGGCCTCGTACATCTTGCCAAAGTACGAACGGACGCTTTGGTGGGGAAGGCCGATAGAGCAGTTAAGGAACCGCACCTGGGGATACTCAACGGCAGCTCTGAGCGTGTATTCCATCAGGCGGTGCGAGGTCGAGAAGATGACGTTAGCTCCATGTTTGACAGCCGTTTCCACGGCGGCGTAGAACACGTCCGGATTGTGACAGTCCTCGAACGCCTCGGTGCGCACGATACCGCCAAAATGCTCATCGAGATACTGACGCCCTTGGTCGTGCAGGCTGTCCCAGCTCGACGTCGCACAGGGGAACTCATGGATAAAGGCGATGCGCAGGGGGTTGGCCGCCGAGTAGACGGTCTTGCCCATAAAGAAGTTGAGCACGCCGGAGGTGGACTTGGCGGGCGCCTCTTCCTCATCGACACTCGGTGCCTCGACAAGATCGACCTTCTCCTCATCACTTTTGCCGGCAATGACCAACTCGCGCCAAATCTTGCACAGGCGGTTTACGACGATATCCGTCGGCGTGTCCAGTAAGCGGTCTTGGTTGTACACGTTGAGGTAAACGAGCATAGCGTCGGCGGGCGTAATGTCCAGATGGTCGCCGCCGGCGCGCAGGTAGGCGCGCTTAAAGAGCAGGAAGGTATGGCGCAGGTAGTCGACCTTTTTCTGCGGCCATTTTTCGATAAGGTTCTGACCGAGCATCTTGGCGAGCGTTTCGTAGCTTCCCTCACGCGAGAACTCGATCTCGTATAGGGGGCAGACGCGCCAAAACGCGCAGAACTCGCCATAGAGGCGGCTTTCGACGGAATTCCATTTTCCGGGATAGAGGCGGGTGACCTTGGCCGAAACCGTCGGAGCGTCCAGGAATTTGAGGACGCTGACGCGCTTGTTACCCTCTTGGACGTAAAACCGATGCATGAACTCGGTGACGATGATGGGGTCGCGATAGCCCTCGGTCACCTGGATGTCGTAGAGGTTGGACCACTTGTGGGCAAACTCGGTGTTAAACGGCAGCAGGGGCATGAAGTTGCACGAGAAGGCGGACTGACGGCCCTTGGTAACCGTGCCGACGACCATCTCGAGCGGAATGTCCCTCAGGCCGATGTTCTCTCGTTTGCCACAGGGGAGCTGGGCAACGAGGCTATCGAGGTCCGTGAGATACGGGTGCTCACTTTGGCTGATGGCGCGACGGCGTCCCTGCTCGCCGCGCTTGCGTGCTTGACGATAGGCCTCTTCCATGGTTTTGCTCCCTTAGTCGTTTAAACAACTATGGAAACCATGGTACCATCGTTTCGGTCGCCCGAAAAGGGACAGTTCGTAAAGGACGGCCGGGCCATTAAGAAATAAACCGCTCATTTGCCCAGATAAAACCTGCCAAAATAAGCCTGTCCCTTTTTGACAGGTTAGGCAATGATGGGGGCGATGGCGCGGATGCAGGCGTCGGCTGCCGTAAAAGTGGTGCTATCGTCGCTGACGATAAAGATGATTTTGCCCTTAATGCCAAAGTCGCCAATCTCGCTAAAGAGCACGTACGGCTCCTTGTCAAAGCCAGAGATGGGCGAGACGGCCGTTTTGGTTGCGCTCGTGAGCTCGTCTGCCAGCGCGTCAAGGGAAGCCCACTTAGACGTGTCCTTTACGGCAACGGGCACGGCCACGCGCCCAAAGGGCATCAGATGTACGAGCGTGTTCTTGGAGATGTTGGAGTTGGGCACAATGATGGTCTGCCCGTAGGCGTCCTCGATGGTCGTGTGACGCCAGGTGATATCTTGGACCACGCCCGACACGCCGCCGACCTCGATATTGTCGCCGGGTTTGATAATGCCCATAAAGGTCACCTGCATACCGCCGATAAGGTTCGACAGCGTGTCCTGAAAGCCGAGCGAGATGGCGATGCCGCCGACGCCAAGAGCGGCGACGAGGGCGTTTGCATTAATGCCAAAACAGTTGTCGAGGATAAAGCTGCCGCCGATCATCCAGATGACGGCGCGCGCGATGTTGATGAAGATGCTCGATGCTGGGAGCGGGTTATCATCGCGGTTAAGCAGGTGGTGCAGGGTCTTGGACGCGATTTTGGCGGCAACGGCGGTGCCGATGGCCAAGATACCGGCCCAGATGATGTTGTGGACCCATCGTTGTGCAAAGAAATGAAGAATTGGCTCAAACAATTCCATGTAGGTAAACCTCCTCATGATCATCCAACCATGATACCCACCAAGAAGCCCGTCCGATCAAATTCGGACGGGCTTCTGTGCTCGATATAAAGTTTACGCGGCGGGGCTGCAAGGCCCGGCGGTGTAGCTTAGCGTCGACGCTTCCAGAAAATGCCGAGAATGATGATGACGATGCCGCCGATGAGGCATGCGCCGATCACGGCTAGCGTGCGGTCTCCCGTTGCGGCGAGCTTGCCGGTCGTCTTCTTGGTGATGACCTTCGTGGTCGTCGCGTCCGTCTTAGGCGAGGGTTCAGGCGTCGGGGCCGGTGTGGGCGTGGGGTCCACGGCAGCGGAGCCAAAGCTGATGGTGCCCGCGAGCGAGGCCATCTTGTTCTCCCAGCCGTTCTGCCCAATTAGCGCCCTTAGCGCTGACTCGCAGGTACCCCACTCGGTGTGCTTGGTGGCGTTTGCGAAGGTGGGGAAGTCGGTCGTGTTGGTGATGATGTAGTTGTTGGTGGCGACGGTGTAGGTCTTGGCGGGGTCGAGCGTGCTGCCATCCTTGGTGAGCGTGGCGCTCACGATGCGCTTGCCTTCGGGCTGCGTCCAATCGATTGTCACGTTAATTCCGCCGAAGGAAAGGACGCTGCCGGAGTCGTCGCGCCACTTGTACATGTCTTGCGCCTCCTGCTCGGTGTGGCCGGCCGCTACGTAGGCTTGCTGAAGCTCATAGCTGTGATTGCACTCGTCGCTGATCTGCAGCGAGTGCTCGAGCGCTGCCAGGAAGTCCGCACCGGTCATGGTCCAGGTCTCCACGGTGTTGCCGTAGGGCGAGATAGCGATGACGTTGCCGGCGGTCACATCGCCCGCAGCGATGCCGCCGCGGATGCCGCCCGCGTTCTCGATGGCAAGATCTGCGCCCGTCAGGGCAAGATAGGAGCCGCAGATCACATGCCCGATGGTCTGGGCCTTGGTGGTGTCGCCCTCCTTGCTGGGGCGGAAATCGGTGGTGCGCACCATCTCCCAGCCGTGCGTGCCAGATGCGTTCTCGCCGTAGAAATAATTGGTAGAGCTCGTGCCGAGCACCTCGCTCGATGCGGCGCTAAAGGCATCGTCGAGCGGCTTGATCTTGTTGTCGTGGACTTCATCAAGGATGCTCTGATAGGTGGAGCCCTTGTTGGGGTCGGTCAAAAGAACGTTTACGTCCTTGGCGGTATAGAGCTTCTCGTCGCTTTTGCCTGCGTATACCGCCACCGTGTCATCGTCGGTGCTTTCGGTGCCCTTGGTGTCGTACTCGTAGGGGACGGAAAGCAGTCCCACTTCGGCAAAGGCGCTGCCCGCCTCGACAACGTGGATTGTCTTGCCGTCGGCTCCCGTCACCTTCTCGTTAAGGTTGATGTGCTCGTGGTCTGCGATAAGGGCATCGACGCCGGCGAGTTGTGTGGCAAAGGTCTTGGCGTCGAGCGTGTGCGCGATACACACAACAACATCGCAGCCCTCCTTGCGCAGCTGCTCTGCCTCGGTATTGATGACGTTCGCGGCACTCGAGAAGTTGGTGCCCGCGACCAGGTCCGCGCGCAGCGAGGAACCTAGCGACTCATCCATGGCTCCGATGACGCCGACCTTAATCTTGTAGTTAAACGTGGAACTGTCCTCGCCGTCCTTCCAAGTACGGTTGAGCGTCTTCGTGATGCTCGAGCTCCATACGCCGCTCGTAGACTTTGCGTTCGCGCAGAGCATGGCGAAGGGCGTGCCGGTGGTGCTGTAGCCGGTCATGGTGCGGAGTTTGTCCGCGCCGTAGCTCCAGTCGTGGTTGCCTGGCGTGGTCGCGTCGTAGCCGTCGGCGTAGAAGGTGTCCATGAGCTCGGCGATGCTCTTACCCTTGCTCATGGTGGCGAAGGACTGTCCGTGGAAGGTGTCGCCCGCATCGAGCAAAAGATCGGGGGCGTTGCCCTGGGCGCTATAGAGAACTGCCAGTCCGTCGAAGCCGACGGTGCCGGTGCCCTTGCTTTCGTTGTAGCTGTACTTGTAGCTGCCGTGGATGTCGTTGGTGTGCATGACGGCCACGGAGCCGTCAATAGCGGCGGGCAGGTTCCCCGCGAAAGCGAGGCTTGGGATGCCTGCGAGCGAGCCGGCAAACAACGCGGCGGCTAACGCAAGGCGGGGGAGTCTTTTCATGGCAGTTTCCTTAGTCCTTAGCCAGAATGTCTGGTCGAATATCGGATTATCGACATAATATGCGAAAACCGCCGCAAGGGCGTCTGTCCCTTTGCGGCGGTTTTGACGTTTGCGCAGGTAAAACCTGCCAAAATAAACCTGTCCCTTTTTGGTAGGTTTAGCTCAGCAGCATGCGGTCGTTGGCGAGCTCGCCGCCCGAGACCTCCTCGAACTTCTGCAGCAGGTCGGCGACGGTGAGCGACTTCTTCTCATCGCCCGCCACGTCGTAGATTACGTGGCCCTCGTGCATCATGATCAGACGGTTGCCCAGACGGATGGCGTCGTTCATGTTGTGCGTGACCATGAGCGTGGTCAGGCGGTTCTCGTCGACGATCTCCTCGGTCAGGTTGAGCACCTTAGAGGCCGTCTTGGGGTCGAGGGCCGCCGTGTGCTCGTCGAGCAGCAGCAGACGCGGCTTGGTGAGCGTGGCCATCAGCAGGGTGAGTGCCTGGCGCTGGCCGCCCGAGAGCAGGCCGACCTTGGCGTTGAGGCGCGTGTCCAGACCAAGGTCCAGACGCTTGAGCAGTTCAACGTACTCGTCCTTCTCGGCCTTGGTGACGCCCCACGAAAGACCGCGACGCTGGCCGCGGCGCTTGGCGAGGGCCAGGTTTTCGGCAATTTGCATGTCGGCTGCGGTGCCGCGCATGGGGTCCTGGAACACACGGCCTAGGTACTTGGCGCGCTGCGACTCGCTCAGACGCGAGATGTCGGTGCCGTCGAGCTCAATAACACCCGAATCGAGTGGATACACGCCGGCGATCATATTGAGCAGCGTGGACTTGCCGGCGCCGTTGCCGCCAATCACGGTTACAAAGTCGCCATCGTTGAGGGTGAGGTCGACGCCGGTGAGCGCGCGCTTCTCGGTGACGGTGCCCTTGTTAAAGGTCTTCTTGACGTGCGAGAGCTTAAGCATCTGCCTCATCTCCCTTCGTGTAGGAGCTGCGGAGCTTATAGCGCTCCCAAACCACGGGCACGCACAGGGCCACGGCGACGATCACGGCGGAGAGTAGCTTCATGTCGTTGGCGTCCATGCCCAGCTGCAGCACGATGGCGCGGATAAGGAAGTACACCACGGAGCCAAAGACGGCGGAGGCAAGACGGACGCTAAACTGCGTGAGGCCGCCGGGCAGCAGGCGACCGAGCACCTCGCCGATGACGATGGCGGCAAGACCGATAACGATGGCGCCGGTGCCCATGCCAATGTCGGCATACTTCTGGCTCTGGCAGATGAGCGCACCCGAAAGGCCAATGAGGGCGTTGGAGAGCACGAGGGCGATCATTTTGGTAGTGTTGGTGTTAACGCCCAGGGCGCGGATCATGTACTCGTTGTTGCCGGTGGCACGCAGCGCCGAGCCGATCTCGGTGCCAAAGAACCAGTACAGGATGGCGACGATGGCCACGGCCAGCACAATGCCTAGGATAATGGCAACAGTGGACTGCGGCAGGCCCGTCATGTTGCTGACGGATGAGAAGATAGTGCCCTTGGCAAGGATGGGCGTGTTGGACTTGCCCATGATGCGCAGGTTGATGGACCACAGACTGATCTGCGTAAGGATTCCGGCGAGGATTGCGGGAATCTCAAAGACGGTGGTCAAGATGCCCGTGACGGCGCCCGCGATGGCGCCGGCGCACATACCGGCCAGCACGGCGAGCAAGGGATCGACGTTATTGTTGACGATGAGCACGGCGCAGACACAGCCGCCGAGGGCAAAGCTGCCGTCGCAGGTCATATCGGGGATGTCGAGCAGGCGGAACGTGATAAACACGCCAAGCACCATAATGCCCCAGAGGACGCCCTGCGAAACGGCGCCCTGCAATGCAATGAGCATGCTTCATACCTCCTAGGATAGGGTGGACACGTGATTTTCCATAATAGCGGTACCAGTGCATAAAAGAGCTGCGGACGGATGTTTTGTCTCATCCGAAACAAGCAGGGCGAACGCCGGTCTTTAGCGTTCGCCCCAAGGACTCAGATATTGAATAACGCGGCTGTGGCGCGCGTGCGGGCCCTAGACGCGTTACCGCGCATGGCGCTACTCGTCCAGAGCGGAAAGGTCGATGCCTAGGGCCTCGGCCATCTCGTCGTTCTTGACGACGACCAGGTCCTTGCTCGAGAGGTGCTTGATCGGCATATCCTCGGGCTTGGCCTCGCCCTTCAGGATCTTAACGGCCATCTCGCCCGCGGCGTAGCCCAGGTCCTTATAGTTGATGGAGAGGGTGAACAGGCCGCCGGCCATGCACATACCCTCCTCGCCGGTCACGAAGGGGAGCTTATTCTCCTTGCAGATCTGGCCGACCTGCGAAGCGCCCGCGGCGATGGTGTTGTCAGTGGGGGAGTACAGCGCGTCGACCTTGCCCACGGCAGACTCGACGACGGACTGGATCTCGTTGGAGCTCGAGACGGTGAAGTCAGTGTACTCGAGGCCCAGCTTGTCGAGTTCCTTCTTGGCGGCCTTGATCTGGACGTCGGAGTTGGACTCGGCGGTGCAGTAGAGCAGACCGACCTTTTTAACGTCGGGCAGGACCTTCTGCATCATCTCGAGCTGCTCGGCGACCGGGGTGAGGTCGGAAGCGCCCGTGACGTTGGTGCCGGGCTTGTCGTTGTCCTGGACCAGGCCGGAGGCGGCGTAGTCGGTGATGGCACAGCCCACGATGGGGATATCGGCCGTGGCGCCGGCGGCAGCCTGCGCGGCGGGCGTGGCGATGGCATAAATCAGGTTGACGTTGTCGCCCACAAACTTGTCGGCAATGGACTTACACGTGGACTGGTCGTTCTGGGCGTTCTTCTGGTCGATCTTGACCTTAAGGCCGCTCTCCTTGATAGCCTTGACAAAGCCGTCGTTGGCGGCATCGAGTGCGGAGTGCTCGGTGAGTTGCAGAACGCCGATGGTGTAGTCGGAACCGGCGGCTGCAGAGCCGGAACCAGAGTTGCCGCCGCATCCGGCAAGCGGGGCGAGCGCGAGCAGGCCGGCGGAGACCAGAAGGCTCCTGCGGCTGATGGTGATGTCCTTCATATCATTACCCCCAGTATAAAAATGGCTGGAAACACTGCACTGGGACAAAGTGCAAGTGGGACTATAGTAGCGCTGATGTCCATTTTTACAACAGCCTGGCGGGTTTTTTAATACAGAATCGGATGGGCGGTACGGGTAGTCGAATGGGCGGCGGAGGGTCTTATGCGGCGGAGGAGGCGTCGTCCTCGTCCAGGGCGGCGAAGAGCTTCTTGCCGTCGAGGAGACGTGTGGTGACGTTTCTCATTCGGCCGATCTCTACGGTACGCAACGTGTCATCGGCGCCTCGCGCGTCATAGACCGTTCCCAGCAAATACGAGATGCCGTCTCGTTGCTTGATGGCAAAGGGCCGGAGTGTCATCCGCGCCACTTCGACCTCTCCGCGTGCCGTGACACTCGAAATATCAAAACTCACCGTGGTTCCGTGGTCGATGGCCTGCTCGATGAGCTCGCAGGCATCGATGCGCTTGACGGGCGTGCGTGTGGCCTTGGTGGATTTGCCGTCTGCGCTTGGAGCAGGCTCGGGCGCATCGAGGTAGCCGCGAACGTCGGCACTCGCCATGGCAACCAGGTGCTGCGCCATGCTTTTTCGAATGGCGATGGGCGTAGAGCGGTTGCGCATGACCATGCCGTGGAGCCGGATGATCTCTTCGTCGGTGAGCGGACGGGTCAAGAGCCGATACCCCACGCCGCGCTTGTACTCAATTTCGTATCCGGCATGGCGAAGTGCGGAGATGGCGGTGTAGATGCTGCGCCGCGCCGCCGAGATGGGCATGCGGGCGGGGTCGTCGGGATGGGCGAGGCGCCGGATCAACTCATCGGAAAGCATGGCCTTGTCCTCACCGGTGTTTTCGCTCAATAGTTGCAGGATGCGAACGGCGCGATAGGCTGCCATCGAGGCGGCGCCCCTCGTCGTGGTCTCGTAAGTTTCAACAGCGGTTTCGGTCATGGCGCTCACGTCCTTTCCGTTTTGGGTGGCGACGGTATGGAGCCTAGGACGCGGGGCTTTCCCAGGGGCGCAGGACGCCCTGGGCGGTCGGTAGCCGTCGGCAAGCGGCGGGTCGAGTTTTCAACAGCCCTGCCCAACTGACCAAAAACTTGCCAAAAGCTTGACGGATGCTGTTGAAAAAAGCGCCCCTCGGCTTGCCGAGAGGCGCTGGCGTGATGCGCTGGAACGCGTTTGGTGGCGCTGTGGCGATTAGAAGTCGGCGTTGCCCACGGTGCGCGGGTGCGGCAGGACGTCGCGGATGTTGCCCACACCGGTCAGATACATGACCAAGCGCTCGAAGCCCAGACCGTAGCCGGCGTGCTTGCAGGAACCGTAGCGGCGCAGGTCAAGGTAGTACTTGTACTGCTCGGGATTCATGCCCAGGTCCTTGATGCGGGCTTCGAGCAGATCCAGGCGCTCCTCGCGCTGGGAGCCGCCGATAATCTCGCCGATACCGGGAACCAGGCAGTCGGCGGCGGCGACGGTCTTGCCGTCCTCGTTCATGCGCATGTAGAACGCCTTGATCTCGGCCGGGTAGTCGGTCACAAAAGTCGGTCGCTTAAAGTGCTCCTCGGTCAGGAAGCGCTCGTGCTCGGTCTGCAGGTCGATGCCCCAGCTCACGGGATAGTCAAACTTGTGACCGGCGGCGACGGCCTGCTCCAGGATTTCGATGGCCTCGGTATAGGTGACGCGGGCAAAGTCGGAGTTTGCCACGTGGTCCAGGCGCTCGAGCAGACCCTTGTCCACAAACTTGTTGAGCATATTGAGCTCGTCGGGGCAGGTTGCCATGACGTCCTTAAGGACGTACTTGAGCATGGCCTCGGCGTTATCCATGTAGTCGTTAAGGTCGGCAAAGGCCATCTCGGGCTCGATCATCCAAAACTCGGCGGCGTGGCGCGTGGTGTTGGAGTTTTCGGCGCGGAAGGTGGGGCCAAAGGTGTACACGTCGCCAAAGGCCATGGCAAAGTTCTCGGCATTGAGCTGGCCGGACACGGTGAGGCTCGCGTGCTTGCCAAAGAAGTCTTGGCTCCAGTCGACCTCGCCGGACTCGGTGAGGGGCGGATTTTTGGGGTCGAGCGTGGTCACGCGGAACATCTCGCCGGCGCCCTCGCAATCACTCGTGGTGATGATAGGGGTGTTGACGTAGACAAAGCCCTGCTCCTGGAAGAAGCGGTGGATGGCGGCAGCCGCGACAGAACGGATGCGGAACACGGCACGGAACAGGTTGGTGCGCGGGCGCAGGTGCTGCTGGGTGCGCAGGAACTCGACGGTTGCGCGCTTCTTCTGCAGCGGGTAATCCGGGGCGCTGACGCCCTCGACCTCGATGGAGGTGGCAGAAAGCTCGAAAGGCTGGGGTGCATCGGGGGTCAGCTTGACGGTGCCGGTGCAAATGAGTGCGGCCGAGACGTTTTGATGGGCGATCTCGTCGTAGTTGTCGAGCGCCTCGCGGTTCATGACGACCTGCAGGTCGCGGAAGCAGCTGCCGTCGTTGAGCGTAACAAAGCCAAAGTTCTTCATGTCGCGGACGGACTTGACCCAGCCGGCAACGGTGACGGTCTGGCCACCGAGCGACTCGGCATCGACATAGAGCTGCGCGATTTTGGTGCGGTTCACGTATCCTCCCATAACGGTTGAATGATAGTTATCCATACAGTTCGATATTCTAGCAGCTCGGCTCATTTGGGCTATACAGATAAGGCATTGGCGGGATGGTTTTTCAAACGAAAAGCGCCCGCGGCCAAATGGTCGCGGGCGCTTGACGAGGTGCCTTTTGGTTGTGTGGCGCGGGGCCTGGCTACTTGGTCTTGGCAACCAGCAGCGGGTCGCCAAGCTTGACGAGCGGGTTGCCGCCGATAAGCGTTCCGGACTCGCCGACATGGTCGATGCTCTTAAGACGATCGAGCTCGGAGACGATGACGGTCACGATGTCCTCGTGGCCGGCGGCCTTGATGGCCTCGCGATCGAAGCTGATGAGCGGCTGGCCGGCCTTGACCACATCGCCCATCTCGACAAAGCGGGCAAAACCCTTGCCGTTCATTTCCACGGTGCCCAGGCCAACATGGATGAATACGCGCAGACCGTCCTCGGTAATCATGCCGATGGAGTGGTTGGTGACAGTGGTGGCGCCGATGCGGCCGTTGGCGGGCGCATAGATGGTGCCGGTAATGGGCTCGATGCCATAGCCCTGGCCAAGCATGCCCGAGGCGATCGTCTCGTCGGGAACCTCGTCCAGGCTGACGAGCACGCCGTTGACGGGGGCATAGATGACGCCTTCGCGGGTGGCGAAGCTTGCTGCGGGCGGAACGGACGCCTCGCCGGTCGAGGTGAAGGTGGACTTAAGCGAATCGAGCAGACCCATAGTTGCCTCCAACTTAAATAGGCGCATATCGCGCGTTTGGTTTGCCGGAAACGTTTCATATGTGTTTCGCGGCTTGGTCAACACCCCCTATTCTACGCTGCTCAGCGATACCTCTGAGCTGGGATTATGTGATATATCAGTTGAAGGGAAACTTATTGCTGGTGTGTTTCTGCGCCACGGGTTCAAGTGGGGTACGCTTGAAGGCGAAAAACAAGGGCGCTTAATTTGCGCGAAGGGAGCACATATGATTGTCGAGAACCGTGCGCTGTGGGGCGAGGAGCCGACCGAGGAATATCCGGCGACGTTTACGTATTTGGGTGCCGAGCCGCTGCCTGATAAACCGAATGGCCGCCGCCCTGCCGTGATTATCTGCGGCGGAGGTGCGTTTACGCATATCGCTCCGCATGAGCAGGATCCCGTGGCGTTTGCGTTTTTGGATCACGGTTACCAGGCCTTTGTGCTCAACTATGTCACGAGTTCTACGGGTGACGTGAGCTTTCCGCACCCCCAGGCAGATCTCGCCAAGATGGTCGCCACGGTGCGTGCGAATGCCGACGAGTGGCATGTCGATCCCAAGCGCGTGTGCGTCGTGGGCTTCTCGGCGGGCGGCATGATTTGCGCCTCGCTGGCAACACAGTGGAAGACCAGCCCCTTTGCGGCACTTGCCGGGGCGCGTCCGGACGACATTCGTCCCGATGCCGTGGTGCTGGGCTATCCATTGCTCGACTTTGCCTATGTGCGCGACATGCAGACGCGCGATCCGCGCATCGACTTGCGTGTGCCCAAGACGGGCGGCAAGACGGGGCGCGATTTGCTCAACGACTACCTGTCGATGGTGACGGGCGGCGAGGCAACTGACGAGCATTTGGCCGATATCTGCCCCACCACGCATGTTTCGCGTCAGATGCCGCCGACCTTTGTGTGGGGCGTGTCCGACGACAAGACGGCGCCGATCGCGCAGGTCTATCCGTTTGCGCAGCGCATGGCCGAGGAGGGCGTTGCATGCGAGATGCACGTCTTTGACCAAGGTGGTCATGGGCTTTCGCTCGGCAACGCCAACACCGCGGTCGATAACGAGGGCAAACAGGTGGCAGTCCGCCCTTGGATCCGCCTGGCTTTCCGCTTCCTGGAGCGCCGCGGCTTCTAGTTACGCGGTTTTACCAAACCGCGTAACAGCTTGTCGCTGCGCCTTTGGTTCCGCCGTTCTAACGAACGGCGGACCGGTCGACGCTGCAAGCCCGCCAGAGCGGCAATCTGACGTTCAGCTTCGGCGGCATGACCAGAAGGTCAATGCCGCCTCGCTTCGCGTCACCTTGCTCGCTCTGGCGGGCTTTCGCTGTCCGCGCCAAAACATCGGCGTTGCCATGGCCCAGATGCGGCACTCGGGGACGTTCCTTTTGTGCCGGTACTTGGGGACGGCCCTTGCACCAATCTGTTGATTGAACGTCGCTGTGTGTTCGCGCTATCATGCATGGTTAAACTTGGTTAGCCATGGCAAACGGTTAGCCATGGTGAACATAAATACAACGCCCTGTGGGCGCCGGGGGAGGAACACGGACGTGAAGCTCGATACACTCGAGATTGGAAAGGACGCCGTTGTCGCATCGGTGGCATCGGACGATCAGGCACTCCGACAGCATATTTTGGACATGGGTCTAACGCCGGGCACCGAGGTCACCATGATGAAGTACGCCCCCATGGGCGACCCGCTCGAGATCCGCCTGCGTGGCTACGAGTTGACACTGCGCAAGGACGATGCCGCTCGCATCGAGCTTGTGGGTATTCACGACACCGATACGGGTCCGCGCGCTAACGCCGCAATCGGCACGACGGAGCATCCGGCCCTGGGCGAGGGAACGTATTCGCCCCGTGCGGCAAAGACGGCCGTGCCCGAGGGCGCGCCGCTGCACTTTGCCCTCGCCGGCAACCAAAACTGCGGCAAGACCACGTTATTCAACCAGCTGACGGGCTCCAACCAGCACGTCGGTAACTTTCCCGGCGTGACTGTCGACCGCAAAGATGGCACCATCCGTAACCATCCCGAGGCGAGCGTTACCGACCTGCCTGGCATTTACTCCCTGTCGCCGTACACAGGCGAAGAGGTCGTGAGCCGTCAGTTCATCCTCGACGAGCGCCCGGACGCCATCATCGACATCATTGACGCCACCAACATCGAGCGTAACCTGTACCTGACGCTGCAGCTTATGGAGCTCGATCGCCCCATGGTTATCGCGCTCAACATGATGGACGAGGTGACCGCCAACGGCGGCGCCGTAGACGTCAACTTGCTCGAGAGCCTGATGGGCGTGCCTGTTGTCCCCATTAGCGCTGCCCGCAACGAGGGCATCGGCGAGCTGGTGGACCACGCCCTGCACGTGGCACGGTTCCGCGAGCGCCCCGGTCGCCTGGACTTTTGCGCGCCCGACGGTCCGGACGGCGGTGCACTGCATCGCTGCATTCACGGCATTGCTAACCTGATCGAGGACCATGCCGTGACGGCGCACATCCCGGTGCGCTTTGCGGCGACCAAGCTGGTCGAGGGCGATGAGCTGGTAACCGAGGCGCTTCACCTGGATCGCAATGAGCTCGACGCTATCGAGCACATCATTACCCAGATGGAGGGCGAGGCCGGCACCGACCGCCTATCTGCGCTGGCCGATATGCGTTTTAGCTTTATCGGCGACGTGTGTGGGCGTTGCGTCGTCAAGCCGCACGAGAGCCGCGAACACGTGCGCTCCGTCAAGATTGACCGCATCCTGACAGGTCGTTACACAGCCATTCCGGCGTTTCTGGTGATCATGGGCCTCGTCTTTTGGCTGACGTTTGGCGTGATCGGCGCGGCGTTGCAGGGACTCATGGAGGACGGCATCGCGGTCATCATCGCCTCGGCCGATGCGGGCCTCAAGGCGTTCGGAACCAACGATGTGGTGCGCTCGCTGGCTGTCGACGGCGTGCTTACGGGTGTGGGCAGCGTGCTGACCTTCCTGCCGATTATCGTCGTGCTCTTCTTGTTCCTCTCCATTCTGGAAGACTCGGGCTACATGGCGCGCGTGGCCTTTGTCATGGATAAGGTGTTGCGCCGCTTTGGTTTGTCTGGTCGAAGCTTTGTGCCCATGCTCGTCGGTTTTGGCTGCACCGTGCCGGCTATCATGTCGACCCGTACGCTCCCATCCGAGCACGACCGCAAGATGACGGTCATGCTCACGCCGTTTATGAGCTGCTCAGCCAAGTTGCCGGTTTACGGCTTACTGTGCGGGGCGTTTTTCCCGCAGGCAACGGTTCCCGCCATGGTCTCGCTCTATCTGATCGGTATCGTGGTCGGCTGCATCGCGGCTTTGGTGCTCAACCGCACGGCATTTAAGGGCGACCCGGTGCCGTTTATCATGGAGCTTCCCAATTACCGCCTGCCGAGCGTCAAGACGACGGTGATGCTGGCATGGGATAAGGCCAAGGACTTCATCACCAAGGCCTTTACCATTATTTTTGCCGCGACCGTGGTCATCTGGTTCCTTCAGACGTTCGACATCCGCTTTAACGTGGTCGCCGACCAGTCGCAAAGCCTGCTTGCCGGCCTGGGTAGCATCATCGCCCCGCTGCTGGCGCCGCTCGGCTTTGGCGACTGGCGCGCTTCGACAGCACTCGTCACGGGACTCATTGCCAAGGAGAGCGTCATCTCGACACTCACGGTGCTTTTGGGCGCAACGTCGCCCGCGGCGCTGTCGACCATGTTTTCGCCGTTTACTGCCTACGTGTTCTTGGTCTTTACGCTGCTGTACCCGCCTTGCGTGGCGGCAATCGGCGCCGTCAAGAGCGAGTTGGGCGCGCGCTATGCCGTGGCCGTATTCGCGTTTCAGGTGACGGTCGCCTGGATCGTGGCGTTTGTCGTGCATTCGGCGGGCATATTGCTGGGGTTGGCTTAGGGGCGCGTTGATGCTCCGCACTTTTGGGCGAGCAAGAATTCAATAAATGCGAGCAAGAATCCAATAAATATGAGTCAAAATACCGACAATTGTTGAACTGCGGGGACTGTTCTACGCTGCAGATTGCCGTTCGCTGCCTATTTGCTGCCGTTTACGGATTCGTAAATACTTGCAATCGTCGGTCGATTTAACCGCATTACGCGATGCCGATGCGCATTTTGTGTGCCCCTTTCTACAATCACTTTGTGTCTATTGCCGAACATGTCTTCCGTTTCGCCTGTGTGGGGACGTGGAGTGCAATAGTCGTTTATAGAGGCTCATTGAGGAGGGAATTGATGAAAGAAAAATTCCAATCGTTCGGAAAGGCAATGCTCGTTCCGATTACGCTCATTGCCATTTCCGGTCTCTTTTTGGGTATCGGTAGCGTTTTTACGACCGAACTGACCCTTGTGTCCCTTGGCGTTAATTGGGACTGGTATGCCGCTTCGCCGCTCTTTACGTTCTTCTCGGTATTTAAGGGTCTCGGCGAGGTAATCATTGGAAACCTCGGTGTTTTGTTTGCCGTCGGCTGCGCCTTCTCCTTGTCTCGCAAAGAGAAGGGCTGGGCTGCCTTTTCTGCCCTTGTCTGCTATCTCACCATGCTCAAGACGGTTGAGATTCTGCTTGGAGCAGCTGGCTTGGCTGCCGACAATACAACGGTGGAAGCTCTTCAGAAGGTCGGCCTTACGTCCATTCAGGCGAGTGAGCAGTCCGCACTCTACACTACCTCGCTCGGCTTTTTTGGCTACAGCTCTGGTGTCTTTGGCGGCATTATCGTGGGCTGCCTGGTCGCCTGGATCACCGGCCGTTTTTACAAGACCAAGCTTCCAACGGCGCTGGCGTTTTTTGCGGGCAGTCGAACGGTCCCCATTGTATCGCTGGTCGCTGGTGGCGTCCTGGGCGGTATCATGTACTTCGTCTGGCCCGTCATCGGTGGATGCTTCTCGGGTATTGCGACGTTCGTGAAAGGCTCCGGTCTGGTCGGTACGTTTGTCTATCGCTGGGTGCTCGAGAGCCTTGTGCCGTTTGGCTTGCATCCGCTGCTCGAGACGCCGATGTATTGGACTGAGCTTGGCGGCTCCATGGTCGTCGATGGAACGCGCGTGGTGGGCAATAGCGCCATTCAGCTTGCACAGCTCGCTTCTCCCAGCAGCGACAAGCTCTTGGTTAGGGCCTTCATGGCTGGCTACGGCATTAACGATTACGCGTTGTTCCCGGGCATCGCCCTTGCTATGTGGTCTTGTGCCAAGCCCCAGAACCGCAAGAAGGTTGCTGGTCTTTTAATCCCCACAGTGATTTCGACTGTTTTCTTTGGCGTTACGGAGCCTATTCTCTTTACGTTCCTGTTTGCCGCCCCCTGGCTCTACTTTGGCGTTTACGCTCCGCTTTCCGGACTGGGTGAAGTTCTCTCGGAGGCAATGGGCGTTTCGGTGTACCAGGGAAATATCAAGGACCTGATCCCATTCTTATTCCGCCCCGAGAAGCTTAATCTGCTTCCGTACCTTATTCTGCTCCCCGCCTTTTTCCTGGCAGCTTTCTTCCTCTTCCGGTTCTTTATTACTAAGTTCGATATCAAGACGCCCGGTCGAGATGATGGTGACGATATTGAGTTGATCAATAGCAGAGCCGAGTTCGAGGCGAAGGCCGCTGAGGCAAAGGGCGAGTCTGGTAGCACTCCCGAGAAGGCAGTCCAGGGCCATGCGACCAAGGACAGCGCGCTTGCTGTCGGCATTGTCGAAGCGCTTGGTGGAGCCGACAACATTGATGATCTTGACAACTGCATCTCACGTCTTCGCGTGATTGTCAAGGATGGTTCTAAGGTTGCAGACGACGAGGTGTTCACCAAGAATCTTGAAGCTATGGGTGTTATCCGCCTGAGCGACAAGGCAATCCAGGTCATTTACGGTCCTCGTGTCGGCGAAGTTGCTTCTGAGGTGCACGAAGTTCTCGGTGACGAGTAAAACGCGCAAGTGGCTTTCAATTGCATAGCGCAATTCCAGGGCTTGGCTTCCTATCGCATGATTTAGGGGGCCAAGCCTTCTTGTTTTAGATTGTCAAGGCAGATACTCAATAGTTCTTCGAATGCGAGAATACAACTTCCGGTAAAGCAGTTAGGCTTAACGTTCTTAAGATCCATTGGGTGATCGTCATGTATCGTAAAGATCGCGTCTGCCGTCTTGGCGAGCTCGCTGTCTTCGTTGCCGGTAAACGCGAGGGTCGTAATGCCCGCGTCGTGGCATGCCCTTGCGGTTTCCAGGATGGCTTCTGTCTGGCCCGATTTGGATATGAGCATCATGCAGCTGAGCGTATTTCGGTTGGATTCGACAAACTGATCGGTTTCTAGGAAGTCCTGTATGACGGCCAAAAAGCCAAGTCCAACGAGCTTGGTCGCCATGTACTGCGCAACGATGCGTGAGAAGCCCTCTCCGTTTACTCCGATCATTCTGTTGCGATGCAGTGCGGCGATGAATACGTCTACATCTCCGGTGTGGCATACGAAGTGGACGCTACTGTCTTTGAGTGATTGATTCATTTCGCGGGAGACATGCTGAAGGTGCTTGAGATCGTACATCATTTCGCGGTAGCCACGGTAGCCGAGCTTTTTCGAAAGCCTGATGACTGTCGTCATGCTGGTAAAGCATGCCATGGCGACGGGTTTTATGCCAATATCATCGAGGGTGTCGATATTGTTGAGCAGGTATTCGAGTACGCTTTGCTCGGTTTCGGATAGCTTTGCGGCTGAGTAGAGCTTGGAAATCTGCTTTTTATCAACCATCGGTGCCCCTTCCCGCCGGACGTGTGTGGCCGCTTCCGTTGCGTAAATAATAACTCCTTGGGGAATTCCTTTCCCGCCTTGCAGCCGGGGCGGGAAGCGGCCCTCCATGCTGGATACAATATTCAAACACAGGCGAACCATGCAATATTGAATGTGCTATTTGGGGGTTTCGATATGAAACTTACGGTCATAGGTGGCGGTGGCGTCCGCTCCATGTTTTTGGCAAAGAGCATAGCCCAGCAGGCGTCATCGCTTGGGATCGACGAACTTGTGTTTATGGACAATGATCCCGAGAAGCTGCGCATCTACGGTGGCCTTGCCGCCCATGTCTCGGGCATGCTTTGCCCCGCGCTTAATTTTTCACTGACAGGCGATGCAGTCGAGGCCGTTAAGGACGCCGATTACGTGATTACGACGATTCGCGTCGGTGGGGACCATATGCGCGTTCGCGATGAGCGCATTGCTCTTTCGCATGGGGTTCTTGGCCAAGAGACGACTGGCGCAGCCGGCGTGTCTTTTGCCATGCGCTCCGTCCCTGCGCTTGCTTCGTATTGCGAGTTAATCAAGAAGTACGCAAAGCCGGGCGTCAAGGTGTTTAACTTTACTAATCCCGCTGGCGTCGTATCTCAGGCCCTACGCGATATGGGCTATGATTTTACTTATGGCATTTGCGATGCCCCCTCGGGCATGTTGCATCAGTTTGCCGAGTATAAAGGCGTTGATCCCGCATCGGTTCAGGGCGAGTGCTATGGACTCAACCACCTCTCGTTCTTCCGCAATGTGACGGTTGACGGCGAGGACATCATGTCTGACTTGATCCACGACGACGGGGCATATGCTCATACAGATCTTAGGTTCTTCGAGAAGGATCTCGTTCTAAATCGCGGATGCGTGCCAAATGAGTACCTATACTATTTCTACTATCGCGAGCGCGCCGTTGCCAACGTTCTCTCTTCGCCCCAGACGCGCGGCGAACTAATCGAAGAAATTAATCGAGAAATGACGAGCGAGCTTGCATCTATCGATATTGAGAACGACTTCGAAAAAGGCCTCGCGTGCTTTGAGAAGTGGTACGGAATGCGCGAAAACAACTACATGGCGGCCGAGACGGGTATTCATCGCGACAAGCCGTGGACGTTTGACGTGTACGGCAAAGATGCTGGCGGATACGCAGGTGTCGCGCTCCGTTTCATGGATATTGCTCGCTCTGGCAAGACGCAGCAGATGATCCTGTGCACTCCCAACAATGGCGCCATCCCCGGCCTTCTCGATACGGATGTCATTGAGTCAACGTGCGATATCTCCACCGATGGCTGTGTACCGCATCGCGTCGAAGCCGATTCTGTGCCCGCGGGAAACCTCGAATTGATTCGTCGCGTCAAGTACTACGAGCGCACCGTGGCGCGTGGCATCGTTAACCGATCGAAGCGCGACATTGTCGAGAGCCTCGCGATGCACCCGCTCGTTAATTCGTACTCCTTGGCGAAAGATATCGCCGCGCAGTACTTTGAGCTTAACCGCGACTACATCGACGGCTGGACAGACTAGTCTGGACGTTAAAACTAGAAAATATGGATGGGCGGACCGGCGTTTATATTGGCGCCCGTTCGCCCTGCTTAGTAAGAAAACGGGTATAGAGTGAACTTGCGAGAGAACTTCAATGTCTTTCTGGAATCGGGCGATCGGGCGAAGGAATGCCGGAGTGGCTGCACGATGGCGTTATATATCCCCTTGTTTGTTATGAGCGCGCTTCAAATTGGTGTATCAAACGTTGCAACTGAGCTCGCCTATATCAATCCGTCCATTACGCTTATTTGCACTGTGGTCGCGGCCTTTTTAAACCTGCTTCTATCGAATGTGGCTTTTTCATTATTTGCCGTCGACCGGTCCAAAGAGACGGTGCAACCTGCTCGAACCCCTCCGGTTTATCTCTTGGCCTCGACGGTTCCCCTCCAGATTTCTGGGGCGCTGCTAATTTATTTGGTTCACTTGATTTTATCGGCAATTGTAGTCTTCGCCTCGCTTGCGAGCAGTCAGCTCGGGGTGTTGTGCTCGCTTGTGGTGGCAGTAATCATGACGCTTCTTTCCGCGTCGTTCGTATTCGTGTTAATTGAAGATGCGGACGTGGAGCAGAGGGGACTACGAGGCATTCGGTTTGCACCACGCTACATCATGCGTTCGGTCACGGTGCTTCGTTCCTCCTGGAGAGAAATCGCGCGTCCCGCAACGCTGCTGGTGGCATGGAACTTGGTTGCAAGTTGCGCTATCCAGGTTCTTGCTGGATGGGTAGTTTCGAGTGCGGCGCTGCCGTCGGCACTTTCAGTGACGGCGCTTGTGCATGAGGGACTTTATTATGGGGCGTTTGCTTATATGCTGCTTTTGCTAGTTCATTGTGCGGTTGCGAGTTGGCTCGAAATTGACGTGCTCATGGGGGCGTCCTTGTGCGTATCCGAGCAGGCGCGATAGCCCGAAGATGAAGCTGCGTTTTCGACATTGAGTTCCTGCGTACCTTGCTTTCTAAGCAGAATTGGCGCGCCGTCTGTTAACGATCGTTTTCCAAGAATTCTTTTGTTGCTCATTTTATAGACTTCTCATTGCTATAATCGCCCACCGCTCAAGATAATCGGAGAGGTTTTCCTATATGGCTCAAACAAAGCAAGGTGGTATCGCACTCAGGCAGTGGCTCCCGCTCATCGGGCTCACCTGCTGCGCGTTCGTGTTCAACACGTCG